>SLQC01000242.1 GCA_007131625.1 Balneolales bacterium
GATTGTTGGGCTTACGGCTGAACCCGGAAGTACAGATTTCCGGAGGTCGTGTTCGGCTCACACCTGCGATCCGCATGGATGGCTATACCGGATTTGGCGAAATTGTGAGCCCCTCCCTTGGTGTCAACTGGGAAGCGGTTGGTAACCATCTCTATTTGCGTGGATTGATCAGCAGGGATTTCAATCCCCCCTCCTTCAATGATCTGTATTGGGTGCCCGGTGGTAACCCCGATCTGGATCCGGAACGGAGCTTCAAGATCGAAGGCGGGTTCGTCTTTCTGGCAGGCCAGAGAATTCCTGTACTGGATCAGCTACATCTGACTGGTTACCGGATCTGGTTGGATGACGGTATTTACTGGTTACCCGGCAATGAAGAGATCTGGTCGCCCATGAATATTGAGGAGGTGGATGCCCGAGGCATGGAGGCCCGGACAGAATTTCACCATGACGCGGGACTGCTGACATTTAGCTGGATGATAGCTGCGGATTGGCGCATCTCCCGGATCAACAACGATCGGTATCCCGGAGATGAGCAAGTTGGACAGCAATTGCACTATGTACCCGAATGGTCTTATCGCAGCCTGCTCGACATCAGGATGCATTCGTTGGCACTTAATCTGACCTGGCGGTGGACCGACCGCCGATATGTGACTAGTGATCACAGTTCATCACTCGAGCCATTTCAGGTAGTGAATGCCACAATTATCGCCACTCATCGGTTTCGGGGCGTGGACGGAACCTTGCGAATAACGGTCCGTAACCTGTTGGACGAATCCTATGAAGTAATTCAGTGGTATCCAATGCCTGGCAGACACCTTGAGTTTACACTGGGAGTGGGTATGCCTTATTGATGCTATCTGGAGTGTATGACGCTTTTTAAAAAAAATTCCTGGAATATTTCCAATTTATGAATGAGGCGGATTGACGATGACCATTTGCTAATGTAGTAATAAATACACGTATTGAAAGGTAAAAAAACCAGTATGGATAGGAGCTGGAAATTCGTTATCCTGTAAGATAGAGTAAGAAATGTCTTTCCCGGATGGCCGTTAACGGTGGTTTACGGCGACAGACGGAAATAATATTATAGATTGGAAGAATTATGGGATTTTTAGGTGGTTTTGAATGGCTGATAATCATTGTGGTGCTGCTTTTTATATTCGGCGCCAGGAGAATACCGGATATGGCCCGTGGCATCGGCCGGGGTATCTTTGAGTTCCGGAAAGCGGTCAACGACGGCAAAAAAGAACTCGAAGATGAAAATGATGGAGAGAAAGAAAAAGAGTAATTCCCGCAGTCGTTACTATATTATTCATCAAGCTCATGACTACTATACAGAATAGAATTGTCAAAGCCGTCGTATTGGACATGGACGGGTTGATGATCGACACCGAGCCGCTTTACATGCGCGCTTTTCAAAAGGCCGCCAAAGAATTCGGATACGAACTGACCGACTATTTCTTGATGGGGTTTGTGGGTCGACCCGACAATGACTGCCGGAATATCATTGCAGAACAATTTGGTACCGGTTTTCCTCTGGATACATTTTGGGAACGGTGGCCGCAAGTTTGGAGAGAAGAGGCGTTGACAAACGGGATCGACCGGAAGCCCGGTTTACCTGAGTTGCTGTCGTATCTTTCTGAGGTGGGACTTCCTTCAGCCATCGCTACATCCGCGTATCGCGATCAGGCTGAATTTTCTCTGAACAGGGCTTCTGTGACGACGTATCCTTTCACGCATATCGTAACCGGTGACGAAGTATCGCGCGGCAAACCTGCGCCCGATATCTTTCTGGAAGCGGCTCGACGGCTGGGGATCAAACCGCGACAATGTGTCGCTTTGGAAGACTCTGAAAACGGCATAAAAGCGGCAACCTCGGCGGGAATGATCTCCATTATGGTCCCCGACCTGATTCAGCCCTCTGAAGAAATTCGAAAATCAGCATGGAGAGTGGTGGATTCATTGCATGAGGTACGGGAATTATTATCCGGGTTGCAGATTGCGTCGGGGTCGAGGTGAAATGGTCGTGTTAGTTTGTACCACTTCTACAAACTATCCGTAGCTGCTTACAGCTCTTCGTCATTGCCTGCATATTACCTATATTGAAAGCAAAGTCTAGATTTGATGAATTGAACTATTCCCAATTATGTGCTTTATCAGGCTTTGTAGACGGTTTCACCATATAAATGAATCTTGTAAATTATGAATCATCCATAGTCAATGTCGCGGACACACAAGCGACAAGCGAATAATTAAATCCATGGATGCTCCATGTGTCCCTGGAAATCAAAATTATTATCAGATGATATATCCATAGCGAACGCATTCGACACTCAGTCGGACGATTAAATCATGGATGCTCCATCTGACGATAAACATATAAAATATAAACAGATGAAACTTGCATACATCGGAACGTACCCTCCAAGGGAATGTGGTATTGGCACTTTTACCAGAAACCTGTTTCATTCCATGGTGAAGAAAAACGGAACAACGAAGAATCCGGTTAATGGTTTAGTAATTGCACTGGACGACCATGAGCAAACATATAACTATCCCGAAGAAGTAAAACTTTCCATCAGACAGGAACATCAACGCGATTACTTAAAAGCGGCCAAGTTTATTAATCTCAGTGGTGCGGACATTTGTATTCTTGAGCATGAGTTCGGGATTTTTGGCGGTCAAAATGGGGTATATATACTGCCTCTGCTTTACCGGCTTGAAATTCCCCTTATTGTCACTCTTCATACCATTGTGAAAGCCCCCTCATACAACGAAAAGGCGGTATTAATAGAAATATGCAAAATGGCTCAAAAGGTAGTTGTGATGAGTCATAAGGCCATTGAGTTTCTTACAACCATATATGAAGTGGACGAAGAAAAAATTGAATATATCGAACACGGGGTTCCGGATATTCATTTCAACAAGCTCCAATCAAAAAAGGAATTCAATCTCGAAAATAGAAAGTTTTTGCTAACCTTTGGCTTTATTAGTCGGAATAAAGGGATTGAAACCGTAA
>SLQC01000409.1 GCA_007131625.1 Balneolales bacterium
GAAAATCGACCGGAAATTCAATAAGAAAACAAAAAAGAGACCTCCCCTCCAACTGATTAAAGATTTTTTGGTCAAATGAGATGAAGGAGGGGCGGTGAAATTAAAAATCGCTCAATTTAGGAGATAAACAATGATATCAATGAATTATTCCCATTCTCCAATGCTAAAAATTGCACTGCTGATTTGCATCGCAATGACCGGACTACCATCCATTCTTTCCGCACAAATATCAGGAAAATTTCCAAAAGGATTAGGTATCGAAATCGGGGGTGGACACAATCAACTATTCTGGGATCCATCATCGCGTAATTTATACGACAGAACCGCCTATTCACTCATGCCGTCGGCACGTATGCATTTCCTGCTCCCCATAGCATACAATGTGGAAATCTATTCGTTTGCAGGGTATAATGAATTTGGCGGCCACAGTGGCAAAGAAGGAGAAGAAGAGATTTCAGTTTACACAGCCAGTCATGGTACAACTTATATTAGAGACCGCATCCGTATTCAAAATTTGGAAACCGGTATTCTCGGACTCTACAACATTTCCAATGTCCGGATTGGGATAGGTGCGAAAATATATTACCATCTTCAGATATCAGATCGTCACAGGAATTTTCCTCCCAGTTGGTTTTCGCACGAATGGGATTCAACTCCACATTCTTATTTTTTTGGTGACTGGTCCTACGATGGCGGGTTCAGAGCCGAATATATGGGTAACGCAGGGATAACTTTTGGGGCTGAAGGTTGGTTCGGCATGAGCAACCTGGCCTCTGAAACAGCATCAAGGTTCGATATCCGTCAAAATCATTTCCGGGTTTTGGTCGGATATCGGTTTCATTGACATGCAGGTTGAATTGGAGTGGGTATAAGGTAAGGCAGTACCTGAGCGCCTATGGCGAGCAAATGTCCCTGATGCATCGAAAAGTCGTCCATGATATTACGGCCTGCCGCACCCCGAAGATGGGTGGAACGACCTTCCTGTGCTCGCAATGTCAGCACTATCAATACAGCTACCACAGCTGCGGGAACCGTAATTGCAACAAGTGCCAACATCAGCGTGCGCAAAATTGGCTGGACCAGGCCGGGAGGCGGATTGTGGCCTGCCAGTGAGCATTGTCTGCAAGCCCGCAAGAACTTTCTGATGCCGGCCAGAGCTCTGTCGGGTGTCTTTGCCGCCAAATTCCGCGATGGAATCAAAAAAACCTGACCCGGGGATTTGTCAAAGTGCGTTAATACGGGCTTTATGCACATCGTAATCGCAGCATACTCAAAAGAATTGCTGAAAAAATGGTTCGAGGTGCAACCCCGATCCGGCAACAATCATGGACGCCTCTGATCAATCGCATGCTGAATTTCTTCGATGGATAAAGTGCCCTTTGCTCTTTTTTTTAGTTTTCGGGCTCTGTTAATGAGAAAGTCCGGATTGTGCTTATTACTCAACAAAGAGCTTTTCATGGTCATAATGGCTTCGCTGTTCACACTGCGATGATGTTTATCAGCTTGAAGTTTAAGCTTTTGATAAACATCGTCAGGAATTCCCTCAATAGTGATATTCGTGGGCATATGGCACTAAGTAATTATTTGTTTCATTATGAAACAAAAATTAAACCCTCCGAAGGGTGTGATCTTTTCCGCTGATTTTGTAATATGCATATAATTACTCTTACTTGTTTGGTGACACTTAAGCAAGTAAAAAAAACCGAGCCAAAAAAGCCTGATAATAACTTATTTAGCCACTTTTTTTTGCTCTTTTTATTGGTCGTTTGCGGATATAAGGTATACTCTTTATATTTGGTTGTTTTTATAATGTGTTATCGATTTTGTTGCTACGGGCACCCGCACGGTGTTCGCCAATACGCATCGCTTTTACTGAAGCCGTCGACATAACAAGGAGGTATTAAAAGTGGCCAGAAACGAAAACGAACACCGAACGGCCGAAAGATCGACACGCGACCTGCCGGCACTGATCAAATATATCCTTCTCATCCTGCTGATCCTCTTGCTGGCGGGACAACTGGCGACGGGTGAGATGACGAACCTGGTCCAGGGCAGTCTGTCTTCATGGATCATCCTGCTGATCAAACTGACCCTCATCGGCCTCCTGATTCAGTTGATCAGGGTGCAGAGGAACCTGCGCTGTGAGATCACGGCGCCGAAGGGCTGTGTAAAAGAGCATTCTGACATGGCCAACGGTCTGCTGTTCGTCAGGGTCATGGGCACTGCCACCGGTGCCGCCTTCGGCCACTACACCCTCGAGGTCAGCCAGGGCGGCGACCCGCCCATTTCCGGGATCGTCAGCTACCCCGGCGGCGCCGCCAGTGGCAGTGTTCCCGTCATCGACGGCGAACTGGGCCGGATCAACACCATGTCCCTGGTCGACGGCGCCTACACGGTGACCCTGACAGTCTACCCGGCGGGCGCCGGCTCGCCCCGGGTCTGCGTTGAAACTTTCAACCTGCTGAAGGCCATGGTGCTGATGGACAAGGTGGGCGCCATCCAGGCTGTTTCCATGGCCCCCGTCCCGGACAATCCCAATCCCCTGGATCCGGCCGCCGAGCTGCGCAAGGACTTTGCCGCCGCCCCACCGCCACCCGACTATCGTCTGGTCGCCGTGGGTGGCAACCTGAGTATCGACGGGATGGCCTACATCTACGGCTGCTCCGGCCGCAAGATCACCAAGTACGAAATTCGCTATAGCAAGGTCGCCTCACCGGGAGCCGAACCCTCACAACCCGCCACGCTGACGCCCATACCGGCCACCTGGCCCGTCGGCAACCAGATTGTACAGCTCGAGTACACCCTGCCGGATCACTACATGCCCTGGACCCGACTCGGACCCGGTCCGACCAATCTGATTCGCAAGTGGGATACCTTTACCTGGGGCGGCACCTTCCACTATCTGAAGGAAGCGAAGTGGCACAGCCCCGGCGTGGGTTCGGGCCGGTACAGCCTGCTGCTGACGGCCGAAGATTCCATCGGCGCCGTGTTCCACGATATCCAGCACATCTGGCTCGACAACCTGCCCGTCTACGCCAAGATTACCGGTATTCTCAATGTGGAACCCTGCGCCGAACTGCAGCTGGACCAGTTCGCAAATGCCAACATGGAGATCAAGGGGATCGCCTGGGACCGGCTCATCGACGAAGCCTTCCCCGACACCTCCCCCAACGACAACTTCGATCGCTATCGCCTGAGGCTCTTCAAACAAGGGGGAGGTCACCACGAGATCGGCACCTTCACTGATCGCGTGATCGAGCCCTTCCGCAAGACGGGAGTCTACCCCACCGACGCCACCGCGACAGCGGAGGCCGGCACCCTGGCCACCTTCGATATCGCGACCATCCTCGACGCGGCCAACCCGGGCAGCAATCCAGCGGTGAGCCTTCCCCGAGGGGAGGGCTGCGCCTACTACCTGCGCCTGGACGTTTGGGACGATGCCAAACTCAACGACGATACCACGGTACATCACGCTCACGATAACTGGCCCTTCTGCATCGTCAACAACCTGCTGTAGGGTTCATTCTGCATTCCCCAGCCTTACCCCCTCCAAGGGGGATGACCACCATTAAGTAGATCCTGCTGAAAAAGTCGACCGTATCGATCCTTGAAAACTGCAAAAGAATAGGGATTTCAGGCTCCGTGGCCAAGGTTTATGGTTGCGCACCAAAACCCGAAAGCCACCTGGAGGGAATCTTTATAATCACGATTCGGTCACAAGCGCCGAATTCCTGCGGAGGCGATGCGTGATGCTGCGCCTCCGTCAGGTAGCGGCCATTCAGGTAAGCGTGTTCGATCAACTGATCCCCTTGATGATCATGGATCTGCCGAATCCTCTGGCCAAACTCGATGCCTGGCTGGGTGACGAGCGGTTTTTCCAGCCCTTTTAAAAGCGGTATCATTGCCGGCTGGACCGGCCCTCGGTCCCGGCGGAGACCTACCTGCGGATGATCGCTCTGCTCGCGGTGTTCCGGGTTCTCGAACTGGAACTCGTAGATCGCTTCACCGAGACGATAGTTCATTTGGAAGCTATCCCACCAGTCGGGAATGACCGGGCCGAGCCGCAGGGTTTCTCCGCGCACTTTCAGACCCAGGATCTCTTCCACCCAGGCGCGGTACATCCACTGCCTGGAAAAAAAAGCTACCCGCACACGTAGACTCACAGAGGTTTTGTCAGGAAGAAGCCAGAGGCCCGGCAAGCCTGTCCGAGCCCAACCTGCTCCGCGCCGAAGGCGTCCGGCTCCACGGGGGGATTCGTTAAGCGCCCGCGTCGGCGAGCGGCCCGGGATCAGCGAATACTTCCGTCATGTCCCTCCTCCCTCGGAGACATCGTCCGCGACCACGGGCGCGTTCCACCGGAGCTGAAGCCGTTTGAGAACGCCAGGAACCCCAGGATGTCGCGAATACCGTACTGGGTCTTCGTCATCAAGACTCCTCGCCGAGCGCCAAATGGAGCCCCGTTCCGCGGTGGCCTAACGGTTCGGCATTTCTGCTGCGTGGCAATCAATTTTGAAGTCGAGCAAAAAACGCTTGCACGTCAGCAGGTATGCTTGTTAGCTACCCGATCAACGATCTAAGTATTTTCGGTTTTCTTTTTAACTTTGATATCCATCAACGTTTTTCTAATAGAGTGCCACTCATCGAAAGATAGGAGGCCAACTTTTACTGTGTTATTATTTTCATTCATTGTGATTTCAGAGAAAAAATCAAAAAGTCCGTATCCACTATTTAAATTAAAAAATACAACGAATTCACCCATAAAAAACATTCGTTTTCAGTAGAGTTTGCGTAAATAAAATTCCTAGTTTCGTCAGAATCGGTTTCTGACGTTATTACAATCATTGGAATGTCAACAAATCCACTTTCTTTGTTTAAAATTTTCTCGTATCAATGCTTTACATTTTTTTTTCTTGAAAATAAAAATAGTATCAAATTATTTAATAGCGGTATAAGCACAACGTAAATCTCCACCAAAATCGCCAGTAGCAATGAATGCGGTGCCCATCACAGGTATAGTTGGTGATCAACTGCGGTTATTGTGCGATGACCGTCGGGTGAGCGGGCTTAAAAGGAGCCGAATTACCGAATAAAAGCCTGCTATGCCGACCAGCGTGATGAGGCTGACAAGAGGCCGGCAAACGAAAGGCTGTGGTTCTTTGGAAACAACAATGTTAATTGTCAGGACTATATGTAGTGGCCTTGTAAAAGCTTGTAAGTCATGGTTCTAATTAAAAAAATAATCCCAATGGTTTTGGTCCTTCTGTTGATACTGTCATGCGATCTGATTTCATCAGATAGTCAGGAAAACTATGGTGCCTGCAGCAGGGACATCGAGGAGATGCTTGATTTCTACGAGGAAAGGGGGTTTGTACGGATCCTCATTGATTTGGCAATGGATGATTTTGTCCCTAAACACCAACTGGATGAAGAAGAATGGAGAGAACAGCGTAAGGAGATAATCGAATTCCAGAACAAGTTCGTTAATATTTTGGAAAAGAATGAAATAAAGTTCAGTGGTTTAAAAAAAGGTAGTGACCCGTGGTTATCTATGTCCGTGAATGAAAAAGAGGGACTTCTTTTTATATGTAACCATAAAAGGGTGCAACTCGTGCATCATGCTAGGTTATATAGTATTCCCACTCCCCCCTGAGGAATTCAGGATTTGTTGTTTTGGTTAAGCGGCTGCAAAGTACCGGGGTTTACTCCAACTGTACAGCCCTCGAAAAATGGGGACAAAAATATCTCGCTTGATCTGTATCAAGCGTTTTCTCAGGTTGTAACCGGTACAAGCCTGCAAGGCATTCGTATGATCTCCGACACTGCCGATTGGATTGAGAGCGTATGTATGGCGCAACGCCCATATCGAATATGCTCCGATTTTCATGTCCCCTCAGTATCTATTGGAGTCAGGTTTTGATATTACAGGTTTTGACTACCGTAACTCCAGGTTATAATACTGCTTATAATAATGAGTCCTATTCAGATATGTATAGGGAGTCATTATTTTTTTTTAATTATTGGATATAAATGCCTGAATAACCGATCTTTTTACGGATGCATATACTTTACTTCGCATCTGACGGTATTTCAAAAATCACAATCCCATACCGAACCGATGAACTGCTGTGGCCATTGCCAGGATGCCGGCAATATTTTTGATGAAAAAACGGCAAAAAAGGAGCTCAAACGCTATCTGAAAAAAGGACCGAACAAGTCCACGCGACTGTTGCTGGACGAAATTCGCAGATATGATCTGCACGGCGGTTCACTGCTCGACATCGGTGGCGGCATTGGTACCATCACCTTTGAACTGCTTGATTACGGAATTGACACTATCGTTTCTGTGGATGCTTCGCCCGCTTATATGAACGTTTTGAAAACTGAAGCGGAGAGAAGAGGAGTCCGGGACCGTATTCATCAGATCTTTGGTGACATCACTGAAATCCCGGAAGAGATAAACATGGCAGACATTGTTACACTCGATCGGGTGATCTGCTGCTATCCCGACATGAAGAAGCTGATTGACCGGTCTGCGGTAAAAGCTGAACGGTTCTATGGTGTGGTTTATCCGCGTGGACGTTGGCCTGTCCGCATGGTTATGCAATTTGGTAATATCTGGTTCCGTCTTCGAAAAACGGATTTTCGCACATACTTTCATCCCCCCGCAGACATTGACGCGAGGATACGAAGTCATGGATTTAACATGATCAGGCTGATGCGGACCATCGTGTGGGAAGCGGTATTGTATGAAAAAGCAGGACAATTATGAATTGTCGTGGTGATTTGGAAATATCAGGGTGATTCGGGAATTGTCGTGGTGATTTGGAATTGTCGTGGTGATTCGGGAAATGACTGAGCAGGATAATGAGGAAATGCTGGAACGTCCGCTGCGTGATCCGCGCTTTCTGGTGGATGTAAACCTCCATTTGAGACGGATGATGAACGAACCTGTTTTCTGGCCACCTTGCCGATTTACCCCAAGGTTTCAGCTGATACAAACGAAGATGGCTTTCTTTATAAAATATCAAACAAAAAGCTACTTTTGCTCCATTTTCGGCTAATTTGAAGTCACTGAATAATTGCCGATTCCGTGATGCCGCTGCTGGTAAAGTGCCGGGACTCAGGGATTCTTTTATCACTCGTAACCTGGCAACAAAACAATCATTTCTCTTTAATATTTCAGCAACCATTCGAAGTAACATTCCAAATTCAATCCAACCGATTACAGATACTTTTTGAAAGGAACAATCGATATGCTGAAAATAAAAAGCCGCATTTCCGGCATGGTCTCATTAGCTATCTTCATGCTGTTATGCTCCGCCTGTGAAGTATCAGATGGCGATCAGCGTCATAATCTGATCATTGTACTTGACGGATTACGCTCCGATTATATCACACCCGATCTGATGCCCAATTTATTTCAACTGGGACAGGAAGGGGTATTGGCGGAAAACCACCATGTGGTCTATCCGACTGTCACCAGAGTGAACGCACCGTCACTGGCCACAGGTGCTTATCCCGGATCACACGGTTTAATGCACAATCACATCTACCTGCCGGATATCTCCGGCGAGTCCATTCATACCGGCAATGATGTGGAATCTTTGATGTTGGCCGACCCGCTTCTGACTGCGACATCTCTTGGTGAGTGGATGGATCAACACGACCATACACTTTTTGTTGGAAGTTCAGGTTCTTACGGGTCCAGCTATTTGCTGAATCATACACTAACGGGTGGAGGTGTGTGGAATACTGAATATAAAATGATGCTTAATAAAGCTCGAATCGGTGAGTCTGCTTATTTGCAGGAAGCTAAAATCGTTCGGTAATCAACACAAATTGATTTCCCCTTTCCATAGTGGTTTGTGGGAGCGTATGACCATGGTCCCCTTTTCGATGGCACGAAGCAGGGGCTGCATTTTGCCGGTTTTAACGTGTCCTGAAACAAGGTATCGCATACGGTTGTCCACTAAAGATTATATTCTTATACAAATTTTCGTGAGTTATCCGGTTTTGATGTTCGTTCTTATTACGTGGGGACTATCAGACAAAAATGGCATGATAGGATTTTTTGTTCCGGCAGCTGTATGCTATTATTTTCGCAGCAAGGCTCTGGTCGAACATGATGATATTTTATTCATCTTTAACCAGACTTACTGACATAGTATGCCTGCTGAATATTTCCGTATCCAGTCCCGGATCATTCTGTATGGCTTCCTCAAAATTTGCCATAGACCTGTCCCTGCCAGTTACGTTATGAGCAGTAATTGCGCCTCCCGTTTTCATTCGATCCCTGATCAGCCGGAAGTAATCGTAATACTCAGGTTTATGGGCATCTATAAAAACAAAGTCAAAAGTTCCCGGTACGTTTGGTATTCCTTCAAGAGCATCGGCAGTAATAACTTCAATAACATCATCCAGTTCAGCTTTGGCAAAGTTATCCCTGGCTTCATCTGCTGCTCTGGGATCTATCTCTATGGTTACAAGCTCTCCTCCATTCTGTTTTAATGCAAGTCCAATCCACAGACCGGAATATCCATTTGACGTACCGATCTCAAGTCCTCTCGTATATCCATTTTCCAGGATGAGATCGTAAAGGAACCTGCCGTCTGCTGCAGGGACATTCCGACCACCGTATTGTTGCGGAAGATGTCTGAGCATGGGGAGTACAACTTCGTTTTCAATTCCTTTGAATAAAGCCTCATTTGTTGAGCCAGCTGTTGCACCCCTTCCGGTTTTTCTTTGGGCTTCAGATATGGAACTCAACAACAAAAATGGAATCATCAATGCTAATACAGTAATTATTTTAATCCTGTTATTATTCAGATTCATAATTCTATAATTTAAGTTGATGGTTCAAATTTATTGCTGTATGAGTACTTGATGAACAAGTCCGCCAATGGTTCAGATAGCTTATGGAATTCCGGTTAGAGGGTGGGTTACCTTCCCCTTAGAACCGGACGAGCGGAATTACCGCATCCGGTTCTTCTAATCATAGTTTTGCCAAAACACAACTATAGCAGGTTTTTCAGGTGATGAGATAACCGAGTCCTTGCTAATTTGACTGAGGAGAGTTCGTGCCCGATCCTCTTCCCCGTCCCTCCCACATCGGTTGGCCGTCATCCCTCCGAATCCGGAACTTTCTGCCATCCACCTTAATGGTACACACTGCAATGATACCTGCCTTCCCATCCTCTTCCGAATAAAAATAGCCATTGACTACCGCCTCTTTTTCGTCAGCTATCGCTAAACCCACTCGTCTCTGATAATCCAATGGCGCCAGGTATAACTCATGCCCGACTTCATCTACAAAAAGCAGCCAACTGCCGCTCATTCTCAACAACTTTCCCGTCAACTCAACCAATTCTCCATCCTCAATAATTTGCCTGCTGCGCATGGGCTGTTGACCCTGAGACTCCTGCAGTGACGCATCCATGTCAGCACCCCTGTTAGTGCCCGTTTCGACAAACTCAGAATCAATTGGTCCGGTTGCACCAATACCAGCATAGGTTGTTGAAAAAATCCCGAAAACCCCGGCTGAAAACAAAATCAATGATAAGATCAGTACTGCCTGATAATTTTTTTTCATGGTTGTATCCTTTTAAGTATTTAAATAATTTCGCATTGCATGAATGCCACCAAACCGGTTAATCGAGTTTTCCGGCCTGTGTTTCAAAGAAGTATCGATGGAGTTGGTTGAAAAATACCGCCAACTTCACTCATTAGACGCACCGGATTGCATAACGGTTCATTTCGATTCCGGACAATCCTGTCCAACTGAATATTTTGTTAACCCATTTTCCTCAAAAGCTTATTGAGTCAGATAAATTTCTAAAAAAATGATAAAATTATCATAGCACATACATTATGTACTAACCGGGAGGTTTGGCAGCGAAACAATGACATCCAAAGTCAGACGGTCTACATCCGGTTAAGCCAACAATAGGACCTTGGATTTGTGTTGAAATTCGGTTATATACCAAACAAAGTGCTTAAATCATACTCTTTTCAACTATGTAATAGGCGAATGTTGTGTTAGCTGGTCTCGTCCTGATTATCCGATTATGAACCAATTCATAAAGAATTTACACATCCCTGTACCGGTTCGGGCATTTCTTGTATTTTTAACTTTCCTTCATTCAGTCAACCTGTATATTGACCGTGCGGCCATATCGGTGGCCAGAGATTCTATCGTAACTGATTTGAGTCTTACTGATATTCAGTTCGGATGGGTCATGGCCATGTTTACACTCGGATACGCTTTGTTCCAATCTCCGAGCGGTTATATAGCCGATAAAAAAGGGCCGCGGTTTGTGCTAACGGCTATCATTATTTTCTGGTCCGTTTGTACAAAGTTAACCGGTGCCGCCTGGAATTACACCTCACTGCTTGTGATCCGGTTTATCTTCGGTGTAGGTGAGGCCGGTGCTTTTCCGGCGTTATCAAAGGTTGTATATAACTGGTTCCCGTTAAAAGAACGTGGAATTGTACAGGGGATCAATTTTTCCGGGTCAAGAATCGGTGCGGCATTTACATTGCCGCTGGTGGCACTGTTGATCTCCTACACCGGATGGCGAATTTCATTTGTCATCATCGGGGCATTAGGTATCCTTTATGCCATCTTCTGGTACATTATATTCCGGGATACTCCAGAAGAAACCAAATGGGTAAGTGAAGAGGAAAAAGAATACATCATCAGGACCAGGCAGCAGCCAACTGTCGACAAATTGCCCCCGTTCTCTATTTCCAAAATGGCTTTTTCCGGGAATTTGTGGCTGGCAATGGGCCAGTACATATGCAGTAACTTTACCTTTTATTTCACCCTTACCTGGATGCTTCCCTATATCTCGGACCGGTTTCAGGTTGATCTAGTTCAGGCCGGGTTTTATTCGATGTTTCCATTGCTTGCCGGTGCTGCAGGAAACTGGTTTTCAGGATGGCTGGTGGATTATATTTTTAAGCGGACGCATCAATTAAAGTTATCAAGGCGAATACCGGCGATGATCGGATTTTTTCTGGCTGCTTTCGGTATGGTGATGGTGACACAGGTCGAAAGTCCTTTGGTAGCCGTTATTTTCATGTCAGTAGCAATATTCGGGGCGGACATGACCCTCAGTCCATCGTGGTCGTTTTGTATTGATATAGCCAAGGAAAGGGCAGGTGTGGTTTCGGGGACGATGAATATGGCTGGAAATCTGGGGGCGTTCGTGACCATCATCACTTACCCCTATTTATATGCGGCAACAAGCAGTCATGTACCCTTCTTTATTATTTGTTCGGTTTTATCTGTATCGGCCATTTTGATGTGGATGTTTATGGATCCTGAGAAGTTGATATTTGATAACGATTGATAATGTACATACATCATACCCCTACCACGGTATTCGTTTCTGCTGATTTGTAGACCGCTTCCTGAACGGCCAGGCTTTTCAAGTAGTTCGGGCCTTCGGTTTCAAAGGGCAGGCCATTGATTAATCCGTTAACAAAGTGTTTTTGTGTAAAATAGACACAGTCGCCGGCAAAACCCCGATTTTCATGTTGATAGACAACAGGCTGAATTTTTTTTCCCAGTTTCTGCCACGTCAGATTGCCCTTACCATCCAGTCTGAGGGTACCCTTGTTGCCTTCAATAACAACATCGGCAAAAGTGTACCGGTTATTTGAATATGTACTTTCATTGTACCTGTTACCATCAAAAATTCCCAGGGCGCCCGATGAAA
>SLQC01000305.1 GCA_007131625.1 Balneolales bacterium
CTTTTGAAATTAAAATTGAAACGATGGAACATCGTTTATTCCCGGTACTTATTCCAAAGCCCTGATCTGTTGCAATCTGAATTAGAAGTGGTAACCTGTAGTCACCAATGCAAACCGGGATCCCGGGAGCTCTTTCACCAGCTATATGTCATTGCTTAGGTTTAGGAAAAACAAATATTCCAGATCACATGCCGGTTATACATCATGCAAGATACAAGTTTATGCAGGTACATTACAAGTTAGATTCCCATAAACTCGTGACTATCCTGAATTCCGACCAGATTGTAATTCATATGGATCAAACCGATCAAAATATCAGTTCAAATCACATATCAGACCGATTTATAAACATGCACCGGATCAGGTCTTAAAACCACTGGGAATTACAAACTCACCGGGTATATCAAAGCCATTGCTATTCTCATATTGCGCGATGGAGTTTAGGTACTCCTGATGTGCCTCAGTCCGGGTTTTCTCATCAAATTTATGATACGCCAGTGCTACCGGTCCACCGGAAAACGCAGCCAAAACGGCATGATCCGGACCGGCGTCATTTCCACCCTCAGAGGTGCCGATATCAACTTTGAATTTCCAGTGCTTATGCTCCACTTCACAAGTGGTCCCATCGAGTAAACGAATTTTAGTGACAGCAGTTTTCTTACCTATTTCGGGGTGCAAACTTACTGCTTTTTTGTTGCGTTCCCAAGCTGTTTTAATAGTTTTTGAATCGGACATACTTTTTTGTTATTGATTTTTGGTTACTCGTTAACAAGTTTCAAGCCTCCTTCATGACAATTGCATGGCCTGCTGTATATCGATTTTCCTTTAAAACTCTAATTTGATAATTGAATTAGCTGTGTTTTAACATGTTTATTGAGGGTTGTCACATTTGGTCCCTGCCAAAGACCGATTGCAAGTACTTAATTTATTAATGGGTACCATTAATCACAAACTTTTAAATGGTGTTTATCTCTATTACACTGATTTTATGATTCACGATTAATCTATTCCGTTATGATTTGATGTGCAATTTCCGGAGCGTATACAAAAGGTGTTCAGCCTGGTGGCAGATGAATGGAGAGCTTTAACTGTCTTTCGCAGACAGGGTTTCCAATCTCATCAGAAGATCGTTGGCCATAAACATATGTCACTATGGGAGAATTTTCTCATTACGAATCCAATCAACCCCTGTTAAAATTCCGTGCACCTATGATCACCATTCAAAATCTTGTATAACAAAAGGTATAGATCGGATTTGCTTTTCATACCTCGGGTTTGGTAAACTTCCCCCTCTATGCAGAATCCGGATCCTTCCAAATCGCCCCGTAATAAATCTCCCCTGGCCGTCAAACCGGAAGCCTGGTTGCTGTCCGCCTACCGTGCCAACAGCCACGCCTCCTGGGCAGACTGGCTGACAACCCATCAAACAGGTGTACAATGGTACAGGCTGGAGCTGCCCGGACACCATTTTCGATGGCGAATCCGCAGTAATCCGCTCTCATGGCTGGATTGTCTTCCGGAAACGGAACCGGATCTGATTTTCGCCACCTCGATGGTAGATCTGGCTACATTGAAAGGGCTGCATCCGCGACTGGCAGATGTACCTGCATGGTGCTACTTTCACGAAAATCAGTTTGCCTATCCCGAAAGCGAACGGCAATTCAGTTCAATCGATCACCAAATGGTGCAAATCTACACCGGTCTGGCGGCGGACCGGCTGTTTTTTAACTCCGATTTCAATCGGATCACCTATCTCGACGGTGTGTCCAATCTGTTTCACAAGAAGCCTGATATCGATGCGGAAAGTATACGAAAACGGTTGGAAGCCAAATGTGCGGTCCTTCCCGTTCCCGTCACCTCGATTCCTCCGTCGAATAAAAAAGAGGAACGCTTGATTGTCTGGAATCATCGTTGGGAATACGACAAGGCGCCGGAGGTATTTGTACGAGCTGTGACAGATCTAGCCAAACAGGGTTTAGATTTCCAGCTGGCGTTGCTCGGAGTTCGTTCAGCAAGACTGCCCGAAGCGCTATCCCAAATAAGGGAAAAGCTGAGCAATTACATTATTGCCGATGAAACAGCAGATGAGAAAACATATCGCAGGATTTTAGGTAAGGCCGGGATCGTTGTCAGTACGGCACTCCACGAATTTCAGGGACTCGCTGTACTGGAGGCGGTCAGTGCCGGAGCTCGTCCGCTGGTGCCCGATGCCCTGTGCTATCCCGAACAGTATCCGGAAGCATACCGCTATCCAACAGGCGATCATTATGAGTTAACAAAGCGGCTCTCGGAATGGTTGACCGGTCGATTGCCACCACCGGTCGATGTCTCTGAATGGAGCGGTCAGAGTCTTCGTGACCGGTGGGACCGGATTTTTTCTATTATACATAAGCAAAAAAAAACCTGGTATAAGGAATCATCCATTGCAAGCGCCCTTAGCTTACATCTGCCCTTAAGAAATAAAAAAAATAAACATATGAAACCACTTTCCACCCTTGCCGAAGAACTCCGGCAAAGTGACATCCGTGCAATAACCTCCCGCATTGATGCGGTCAACGGCATCAATCTGGGCCAGGGCATTTGTGACATGCCGGCTCCGGATGCCATCAAGCAAGGCGCCAGGGATGCTATTGACAACGACCAGTCCATTTACGCACCCTTCGGTGGGATCAGGCCGCTCAAAGATCGCATCGTCGAAAAAGTACGAACGTTCAACAACATTCCCGTTGCGAGTTCGGATAACATTCTGATCACCACCGGATCCACAGGCGCGTTTGTCACCGCCATTTTCGCACTGCTTGATCCCGGTGACGAGGTAATCCAGTTTGAGCCGTGGTATGGCTATCACAGCAGAATACTGAAACTGAGGGATGTGAAGCAGAAAACCGTCACGTTATATCCACCGTCCTGGGAGGTCGATTTTGACCGGCTGGAAGCGGTTATCACACCGAAGACCAAAGCGATTGTGCTCACCACACCCAACAACCCGTGCGGAAAAGTGTGGACTCGCGACGA
>SLQC01000314.1 GCA_007131625.1 Balneolales bacterium
AACGCTGTGCACGCACCTTGCATCTATGGCATCTATGCTTCCTTCTGAGTTATCGAATTCTGTTTCCTTGATCCCTTCGGTTTTGTCCAAATCCGGCTCTGGCTTTTTCAGTGTCGGATTTTTTTTAGCTGACTATCATCCAATCATCAACCCGCACTTACGAATCCATGCAGCAACCCGGATCTAAAAAAGCTATCCTCGCCCTCGCCGACGGAACGGTCGTACACGGTTATGCTATCGGCCATATCGGCACAATGGGCGGCGAATTGTGTTTCAACACCAGCATGACCGGCTATCAGGAGGTTTTCACTGATCCCAGCTATTTCGGCCAGATCATGATAATGACCTACCCGCACATCGGCAACTACGGCGTTTCGGCACGAGACGACGAGGCCCGGAGCGTCATGATTTCGGGACTGATCGTCCGATCTTTTTCCCATTATTACAGCAACACCATGGCCGACGGCGACCTAGACCAGTACCTCAAACGCAACAAAATTGTCGGTATCACCGGCATCGACACCCGGAAGCTGGTTCGCCATATCCGGGAACAAGGAGTGCTTAACGCCATTATATCGAGCAATAATTCCGATGCCGATATACTGGTCAAGCAGGCGCAGGAGTGGCCGGCTATGGAAGGCCTCGAACTGGCAACCCGTGTGAGCCGTCGCGAGCCGCAGACATTCAAGCCAGACGATCACCAACAGTTTTTCCAGCCGAAAGCCTTCAAGTTCGACGATCCCGCTGATGCCTCGTCGCGTGAGGAACTGCCCCCTGTACGCTACAAAGTGGCCGCCATCGATTACGGCATCAAACAGAACATCATCAACAGCCTGATCCGGCGTGGCTGCATGCTTCGCATCTTCCCGTCACAAACCGATTTTGAGACTATCATGGAATGGCAGCCCGATGGCTTCTTTTTCTCAAATGGCCCGGGCGACCCCAACCCGATGGATTTTGCCGTCGAAACAATTACCAAAGCGCGGAAAACAGGCAAACCGATGTTCGGAATCTGCCTGGGACACCAGCTCATGGCCATGACCGAAGGTGTACGTGTGATCAAAATGTTCGTAGGGCACCGCGGCGCCAACCAGCCGGTCAAAAATCTGGAACGCGGCCGGGTCGAGATCACTACACAGAATCACGGCTTCGCCATCGACCCTGATTCGCTGACCCCGGAAATCGCGGAAATCACCCACGTCAACTTGAACGACGGTACACTCGAAGGACTCAATTTCAAGCGCTTCAACGGATTTAGCGTTCAGTATCACCCAGAAGCATCCCCGGGGCCGCACGACTCATCCTATCTGTTCGACGAGTTCATAGAACGCATCAAAGCATACAAGAAACAGAATGGAGAAGCGGTTTAAAAAAGTATGAATTTTCGTTATCTCGCCAACTCATTACATCCATTTTTATCATTATTTATAGTGACGTTCTAACATGCCCAAACGTACCGATATCAACACCATTTTATTGATAGGATCCGGTCCGATTGTTATCGGACAGGCCTGTGAATTCGACTATTCCGGAACCCAGGCATGCCGCGCGCTGCGGGAAGAAGGCTACCGGATCGTCCTGATCAACTCAAATCCGGCCACTATCATGACCGACCCGATCATGGCCGATGCGATTTACCTCAAACCACTCACCACGCAATCAATCAAGGAGATTGTCGAAATAGAAAAACCGGATGCTGTGCTGCCGACCATGGGAGGACAGACGGCGCTGAATCTGGCCCGAAATCTGAATCAGGAAGGGTACTGGGAGGAGATGGGCATTGAGATCATCGGGGTGGACATCGACGCGATCGACATCACCGAAGACCGGCAGCAGTTCCGTAATTTAATGGAAGAGATCGGCATTGATCAGTGTCGTAGCAGAATAGCAAAATCACTGCTGGACGCCAAGGAAATCACGCAGGAACTGGGCGGTCTTCCCCTGGTCATCCGTCCTTCGTTCACACTCGGCGGGACTGGCGGCGGGATTATCTGGAACGAAGATGAGTTCGAAAGGAAAGTGCTGAGAGGGCTGGAGCTGAGTCCGATTCACGAAATTCTGCTCGAAGAGTCCATCTTCGGTTGGAAGGAATTTGAGCTGGAGCTGCTGAGGGACAGCAACAACAACGTCGTGATTATCTGTTCCATTGAAAATTTTGATCCGATGGGCGTACACACCGGCGATTCGGTCACGGTGGCGCCGACCCAGACGCTCACCGACAAACAGTATCAGATGCTGCGTGATGCGGCTATTAAAATGATGCGATCTATCGGCACGTTTGCCGGAGGATGCAACGTGCAGTTCGGCATGGAGCCGGGAACCGACCGTATCGTAGCCATCGAAATCAACCCGCGGGTAAGTCGTTCCTCGGCGCTTGCATCCAAAGCTACCGGATATCCGATCGCCAAGATCGCCTCGAAGCTGGCAGTGGGATACAACCTTGATGAGTTGGAGAATCAGATCACAAAAACAACCTCCGCCTGTTTCGAACCGTCACTTGATTACGTGGTGGTGAAAGTACCGAGGTTCAATTTCGAGAAATTTCCCGGAGCCGATGAAGAGCTGACCACTCAGATGAAAGCGGTCGGTGAAGTAATGTCAATCGGACGCACTTTTCCCGAGGCACTCAACAAAGCCTGGCAGTCTCTGGAGATCGGCCGGAGCGGACTCGGCGCCGACGGTTACGATGAGATTGACCGTGAAGAGGTGCGCAAACGACTGTTAAAGGCGTATTGGGATCGCAGTTTGCAGGTTCGCAACGCCTACAAGCTCGGCACCAGTACAGAGGAAATTCACGACATCACAAAAATCGACCCGTGGTTCCTGGAGCAGATCCGATATTTGGTCACCCTTGAAAATCGTACCGAAGGCCAGGCGCTACATACCATCAGCGAAACCGACCTCCGCGAATTAAAACAAGCCGGTTTTTCGGATCGGCAGATCGCATGGTTGCTGAGTCAAAGTGACATCGAAAATATCAAGGAAGATCAGGTGCGTGAAAAACGGCTCTCGATGGGCATCAAGGCGGTCTTTAAGATGGTGGACACCTGCGCGGGCGAATTTCCGGCATCCACTCCTTACTACTATTCCTGTTACGACGACGAAAACGAAAGCGTGGTTACCGACCGCAAAAAAGTGATGATACTGGGCAGCGGCCCGAACCGCATAGGACAGGGTATCGAGTTCGACTACTCATGCGTGCATGCGGTCTTGGCGGCGAAAGAAATGGGATACGAAACCATCATGGTCAACTGCAATCCCGAAACCGTTTCCACCGATTTCGATGTCGCCGACAAGCTCTATTTCGAGCCGGTCTTCTGGGAGCATGTATTCAACATTATTGAACTCGAGAAGCCGGAAGGGGTAATACTGCAGGTCGGTGGCCAAACCGCACTCAAGCTGGCCAAGCAACTCGCTGAGAATAACATCCACATTTTTGGGACGCCCTTTGAAATGATGGACCTGGCCGAAGATCGCGGCAAGTTTTCCGAAACGCTGCTCCGACTGGGCATCCCGTTCCCGTCCTACGGCATGGCGTTTACTGCAAAGGAAGCAGCGGAAATCGCCAGGCGAATAACCTATCCCGTCCTGCTTCGCCCCAGCTATGTTCTTGGCGGGCAGGGCATGTGTATCGCTGTGAAGGAGAGCGAGCTGGATTCACATGTACGGACCCTGCTCAGAACGCATCCCGAAAACGAATTTCTGATCGACCATTTCCTGGAAGATGCGATCGAGGTGGATTTCGACTCGGTATATGACGGCGACCAGCTTCACATTTGCGGCATCATGCAGCATTTGGAGCCGGCGGGAGTCCACTCGGGCGATTCAACCGCCGTGTTGCCGCCTTATTCGCTGAACGACCGTGTCATCGAAACGATGAAAGAGTACCAGCTGAAAATTGCCAAAGCGCTGAATGTACGGGGATTTATCAATGTTCAGTATGCAGTACAGGGCTCCGAAGTCTTTGTAATTGAGGCCAATCCGCGCGCCACGCGAACCATCCCGTTTGTCGCCAAAGCCACGGGACGTCCTGAAGCAGATATTGGAGTAAAAGTGATACTGGGCGCCAAATTGAGCGAATTCGACCTGTCTTCAAAGCTGAAGCATTACGCGATCAAAGAACCGGTCTTTCCGTTCGACAAGTTTCCCGAGGTGAAGAAAGAGCTTGGTCCAGAGATGAAATCAACCGGCGAAACCATCTATTTCCTGGAAAACTTCGAGGATGAGCACTTCCGGAAGCCGTTTGAATTCAAGAATCTGTATCTTAGCAGATAAATTGATTATCATGGATGAACGAATGCATCGGAAATGCAACAAAAGAACCTGGTCATCGCATTTGGAGGAGTTTCTCCTGAACACGAAGTATCTGTCCTGACCGCTGTTCAGGCTGCATCGGCTCTGGCCGAAAGCAATTGGCGGCTCATCCCCCTGTATCTTACAAAAAACGGTCGCTGGCTGACCGGTGATCATTTACTGGAACTGGAGTCCTACAAGAATATCAGGACAGCCGAACAAAAAGGGGTTCCGTGTCATTTTGAAGTTGCTGACGATGGGGAGGCAGGGCTTTTCACACGCCCTGCCGGTTTTCTATCGCGTCCGCAACACCTTTCCTTCGAAGTGCTTCTTTGTGCTTTCCATGGTTCCGAGGGTGAAAACGGAGCGTTTCAAGGGTTGTGCGAGACCTTCAACATTCCATATACCGGATCCGATGTAACTGCATCTGCGGTGGGTATGGACAAACGCCTGGCCAAGGAACTTTGTCGCCGGCAGGGCATTCCGGTCGTTGACGATGTCTGGATCCGTGAAGAAGAATGGGTTGTCGATCGTGAGCGTCTTGTCGAGGAAGCCGAAAAGCCGGGATATCCACTCTATGTCAAGCCGGTTTCACTCGGCAGCAGCATCGGGGTCCACCGGGTCGAAAACCGGCAGGAGTTGACCGATGCCGTTGAGGAATCCTTCCGGTTTGACAGCGGTCTGCTGGTGGAAAAAGCCGTACATCCGCTTGTCGAGATTAATTGTGCGGTGTTGGGTGACGAGAACGATGTGCGTGTGAGCGTTTGCGAACAACCGCTGGGCAAAGATGAACTTCTATCGTTTGAAGACAAATATATGCAGGGCGACGGAGATGCCAAAGGGATGGCCTCGGCCAGTCGCAGAATACCAGCTCCCATACCCGATAAGAAAGCCGGTGAGATCAGGGAGTATGCACGGCACATATTTCAGCTGCTGGGCTGTTCCGGGGTGGCTCGTCTGGACTTTCTGATGAACCGGGATACCGGTGAAGTCAGCTTCAATGAAATTAATACCATCCCGGGGTCGTTTTCCTTTTACCTCTGGGAGGCTTCTGAATTGCGATTCGACAGCCTTCTGGAAAAACTGATAGCTATAGGTTTAAAGCGCCATCAAAAAAAGAACAGCCGGGTCAGATCCTATGAAGTAAATCTGTTGAGTCAAAAAGCGGTTAAAGGGCTTAAGGGTCTCAAAGGCGGTTAATAACATTTTATTATTATTTTTTCTTATGTCACTTTTGGCAATGAATACATCCCTCCGAAATAACATCAGTCAACACACCAGACCGACAGACAACGAGATGGCAACTTCTGGTACATCCCCATATCTGCGCCGGGGTCTCGCCC
Organism: Balneolales bacterium; assembly: GCA_007131625.1. Taxonomy (GTDB): domain Bacteria; phylum Bacteroidota; class Rhodothermia; order Balneolales; family Natronogracilivirgulaceae; genus SLQC01. Next base: position 5,637 of record SLQC01000314.1, read on the forward strand.
CCTGGTTCCTGATCCTTCTGCCGATGCTGTACTTCACGGCTTGCGGACCAACTACCGAGACTATTGTCGTCGGCGGCCCGGCGCGTGCGATAGAAACGGAAGAGGAAGAGGAAGAAGTAACGGTGGACGAAGAGCTTCGTGTTCTGAAAATAGGCGAAGTTAACCGCATCCGCAGTTTCGACCCACTTTTTGCGATCAATACCGCCACCAAGCGGACGATTCAGCTCTTGTATGAGGGGCTTGTACGGTACGATGAAAACGATGAAATCGTGCCGGCGGCAGCACAGCGCTGGGAGGTTTCAGACGACTCGCTTACCTACACTTTCTACCTTCGTGACGACCTCTACTTTCATGACGACGAGAGTTTTACCCAGGGACGCGGCCGTCGTGTCAACAGCCGGGATGTCGTCCGGGTGTTTGAGCGGATGGCAGCGCGGGATGTCCCGTCCAACGGCGCTGAACTGTTCATGAACACGTTGCAGGGGTTTGAAGGGTTTTATCTTGAACAGCGGGAAATCTATTTCGCGGATGATCGCGAAATCCGGTCGATTTCCGGAATTGAAGCCACAAACGAAACCACCGTTGAGTTTCAGTTGTTGGAACCGAACCATCGTTTTATAAAAAAAATGGCATCGCCCTACGCGGTAATCTACCCAAGTGAGCCGTTCCGGTTCCGGGATGACGGCCTGCATCAGCACGCTGTTGGTACCGGGCCTTTTGCCTTTGATCGGTCGATCGGCGACAGTCTGCATATTTTTGTGCGCAATGGCACCTATTATGCAAGGAATGACCAGGGACGCCGACTTCCCCGAGTTCACCGGGTCGAATTGCTAAACATCACCGACGAAACCCGCCTTTATTCACAATTTACCCGGGAACGGCTCAATATGATCGTCGATTTGGGACCTCGTAGTGTGCATACACTTGTGGATGAAAACAACGAACTGAAAGAGGGTTTGCGGGGAATGTACCGCCTGGAAAGTCGACCGAATCCCGACCCCATCATATTGCGATACAACGCCCAAAACCGGTTTGAACTTACCCGGGCGGATGCGGTGGCGGCCATCCGTCATACAGACCGCGACATGCTGTTACAAAGCTTTGGATCCCCCTCAATTGACATACCCTACAAAGATGAGGCAATTACTCAGTTGAATGTCGGACGCATCCACCTCCGGTTTGGAGAAGGTGGTCGAAACAGGCTCATTTTCGCCTTCAATCAGGACCATCTTCCAAGAATCCTGAGCGGGAATATAAGTGAATCGATGGATGATAATCTGCGTATTGAACTGTTGCAACGACGAGCCTTTAGCCGGGATATTTTTCTCTACCTGGATTATCTGACGGCATACTATCCGGATGAACAACATGTGCGGCAGCCCCAGGAGATCCTGCGGATTATGACGGACCGCTACATGTTGTTTGATAAAACAATCGAGGGTGTCCTCACCAACAGTTTGAGCTGGTGGATCAACCTTAATCGAGTTCAAGCACACGATCTTGAAACCGGGGAGCAGGCTGTCATCTACGGTTCCGAAACGGATCAAGAGCGATAAATCCCGATAACATGAATCTGGCTCTGCTCCTGAATCCCGGAAATGAAATTGCCATTCAGACGGCCCTGGATATTGTTACACTTGCCGAACCGTTAGGCATTACTTTGCATGCCAGTGAGAGGGTTTGCACAACACTGCCGGAACCAGCCGCTTCCAGGATTATCAGTCACTCTTCCGACAGCGACACCATGTCGGCCGGCAAAATAACCGTTGCAATCGGTGGCGACGGCACCATTCTCAAAGCCGCGAGCATCGCCCGTACCATTCAAAGGCCGCTGCTCGGCATCAACAGTGGGAAACTCGGCTTTTTGGCCAATATTCAGCGCCAAAACATAGAAGCCGCCCTTCGGGATGTTCTGAAAGGTTCGTTTCAACTTGACAAGCGATATTTTATCGAGGCTACATTCAACAACGGTGGCATCTGTTATGCTTTGAACGAATTTGTATTCTCCCGAAAAGACACACTGTCAATGATCACGCTCACAGCTGAGTATGATGGAGAACTTATCAACCGATACTGGGCCGACGGCATCATCGTATCCGGTCCGACCGGTTCGACCGCCTACAATCTGTCAACTGGCGGACCGATTGTCTTTCCACAGACCGATGTCATCGTCCTTACCCCTATCAATCCGCATACATTGACTACCCGGCCACTTGTATTGCCATCCCGGAAAAATTTAACGATAAAAGTAGAACCAATTGATCAGGAAGTGTTATTTTCAGGGGATGGTAAAAATTACATATTGCCGACGAAGTTACCAGTGGTGAATATCCGGCAATCCGAACAGTTTATAAAACTAATCAAATTATCGGGCCAAAGTTACTTTGAAACCCTGCGCAACAAGCTTATGTGGGGTGCCGATATGCGTGAGATACGCTGATATCATCAAACCATTAACAACCCTGAATCATTAAACCATTAAAAGAATATGAAAATTACTATAGTTGGAGCTGGTGGAAATGTAGGCTCAACGGTAGCCCTTACCATAGCTCAAAGAGATTTTGCACAAGAAGTTGTCGCTGTTGACATTGAAATCAAAAAAGATGACAAGTCTTTTTACCCGTCAAAAGGACGTGCACTGGATCAATGGCAGACTTCGCCAATTTTTAATTTTGACACGAAGGTAAACGGAACGATAAACTATGAGGATACCGCCGATTCCGATATCTGTGTCATCACAGCAGGACTTCCGCGCCGCCCTGGAATGAGCCGGGACGATCTGCTTAGTGCCAACATGAATATTGTGAAAACTGTTACCGAGCAGCTGGTCAAAAACTCTCCGGACACCATTATTATCGTCGTTTCCAATCCGCTCGATCTGATGACCTATGTAGCGTGGAAAACGAGCGGACTCCCCTCGAGCAAGGTTGTCGGCATGGCAGGAATCCTCGACACAGCCCGGTATCGTGCGTTCCTTGCCGAAGAGCTGAACCTCTCACCGAAAGATATTCAGGCGCTAATTATGGGCGGGCATGGTGACTCCATGGTACCACTTCCACGGTATACGACGGTCGCCGGGATACCGATTACCCATTTCATCGGTAAAGAGAAGCTTGATGCCATCATCGAGCGAACCAAAGCCGGTGGCGGCGAACTGGTCGGCCTGATGGGTACATCCGCCTGGTACGCTCCAGGTGCGGCTGCCGCTCAAATGGTGGAAGCGATCGCTCTGGATCAGAACCGTATCTTCCCTTGTGCAGCATATCTTGATGGCGAATACGGACTGAAAGACCTCTTCGTAGGTGTGCCTGTTCGACTCGGCAAAGGCGGTGTCAAGGAAATCATTGAAATTGATCTGAATGATGACGAGAAAGCGCTGCTGAACGTATCTGCCGAACATGTCAGGAAAGGCCTGGAAGATCTGAACCGGGTGGGTTAAGATCGGTCAGACCGATCAATAGAAATCAATCGGTACAGGCAGGTTCTCACTGAAAAGAGCCTGCCTGTCAAACTGAACTCTGTTTGTAATCCCGTCAAGGGGCAGAAACCAGTACAATATTTTGTGCTACCAACCCCTTGTCGTTTTCCACCAGGTCAAACTCGAAAATCAGCTCGCGGCTGGGCAGAAAACTGGTATCGAAATCGGATTCGAACTGGGATACGTGGGCAAAAACCGTACAATATGGTGATTCGGGCGAACGGGAATCCGTCACCCACAATTTGTCATTGATTTTGGCGAGGTAGCGCATGAATCCGTAACCGTCGCTATGGGAGAAATCGTAGCAAACACCACGGACACGAGAACCGACCGATCCCCATTCATAGGGCGATTTTACGGGGAGGAGACCCGGTATCACATACCCTGACACATAGAGATCGACCTGCCTCTTCAAGGCACCATCCATATTGTCAAACCCGATAAGTTCAACCCGGCATCCGTTATCCTGCATGGTATTGACCAGTCGGATAAATTTCCCGTTGTGAGTAAGTAATACGAGCCGGTCAAGCTGATCGGCCTGTGACATTATATCCACAGCCATATCAACATCGACCATGCCCTGTGACACCACTTCTCCGGTGTCAGGATCGATAAGCCGGTCGACCGGTCGTTCGATTACTTTATATTGGAAATCCCTCAAGACTTCACAAAATCTGGTTGTTTTTGCCTGATAGTTTTCATCATCCTTGGCACGGCTGCGATCGTATGCCAGATAAACATTCAAACGAGTCGCCTGCCCGCCATCTCTGCCGGCAAATTTTCTAAGTATGTCATAACGCAGACCATACCCGCCGTTCATAGTCACACTCACTGCGTCAACGTAAATACCGAATTTGCCCATAATAATATTCCCTGGAGCTTAATGAAGTTAATAATTATTGGCTTAATAATAGTTGTAAAAAACAGGTACTTATTGCGTTAACTCGTTAAAAAATATCATTTTGTATCTATCCTGTAACGCCTGTAATACTCTGATATTCCTATCATCGTCAATACAAACAAACTTAACACGAATAGTACCAACTTTGCAAACAAAGGTTCAAAAAAATCATTTCCGAACCCGTTTCCCATTGCAACGATCAACCCGGAAAAGAGCACAATAAGCCCATTGCTGTACATTCTATAGGGTACATAGTAAACACTCTGTGTAAGAAAATACATCATTACGGCCATAGAAAAAAAGCAACTGAGAGTAACCCAGGCAGCCCCCAACATTCCGAAAAGAGGCACAAAAAGAATATTTCCTGTAACTGTGACAAGAGCACCGATCATAGTAATTGCGGAGAGCATCCACATTTTCTCCTCGATAAAAATTCCAGCCATAAAATTCAGGAACCAGCCTTGAAACCAATAGGCCATCAGCAGCCACGGCACAATATAGAGACCGGACCAGTAGCGCTGATCGATCAGGGTGCCGTCCAAAATCGGGACGTGCACACGAACAATCTGCTCCACAAAGAGGCCCACTGTGATAAAGATCACAGCCGCAGCGAGATTAAACCAGGTAAACACCTCGGCAAATGTTTTTCGCGCATCATCGCTGCCGGATTGCCGCATAAAAAACGGAGTCCAGGCCATCCGAAACATCTGAACCGCCAGCAGCATGAAGACCGAAAGTTTGTAACAGGCGTTGAAAATGCCGGTGATATCGTCTGCGGTATAGTGGATGCCGTATAAACGACTAACCGTCTCCTGCGGCATGTTGTTTACGGCGAACCGGCTGAGCACTTCGTTCACGGCGTGGCTCAACCCCGCCGGTATGTAGGGGAGCCCGAACCATAGAGCTCGGCGTAGAATCGCCGAATCCCACTGGCCGCGATACATATGTGAGGTGAACCACATCAACACAAAAACGGTCAGGCCGGATGCGATCATATTGCTGAACAGCACTGCTTCAATGCCCCATCCGGCTACCGCCACCAGATAGATATTCAGCGAAACGTTCACCAACACATTGAACAGACGGATAAACGCATAGGTATACGAATGCCGCACCAGGCGAAGCTCGGCAAACGGCACCATACACAAGGCGTCGAACCAGAGAATCGCAAGCATCATGTAGAAAAGGGATTCGCCGGAAAACTGCTGCACAGCACGAATATCGGTCGAATCCCCGGCGGAACCGGGCAAAGCAGAATCGAGTCCGACAAGCGGGGCCAGCAGCGGCATCATCACCCAGGAGAAGAATACCAGGATGGAGGCTCCAGACAATAGGGTGAGCTGAATAGTTTTGAAAATGTTCCGGGCTTTTTCGCGATCGGCGCCGTAGCGTAAATAGGAGGACTCCATCCCGAAGGTAAAAAGCACATTGAGGAAAATGATCGCACCGTAGATGAGTCCGATGATACCGTATGCGGAGGGATCAAAAAACTTGGTATAGAACGGTACCAGCAGGTAGTTGATAAAACGGGCGACAACACTGCTGATGCCGTATACAAGAGTGTCGGAAAAAAGCTCGCGTATTTTACCCACGCAGATTTCCTGAGTTACGATGGTTGTTGTGCTTCCTGCAGTGCTTCAACGGCCAGGATATAACCGAAAAAACCGAAGC
>SLQC01000164.1 GCA_007131625.1 Balneolales bacterium
AGGTGGTGATTGCGTAGTTATAGCTCATTCTCGGAAATGGTGTTTTCACATCCACCCCTTTGGTTTCCTTCAGGATTTTTTTCATAAGACCTTCCACCATGGAATAAATCCCCTCTTCATTAACAAACGACATTTCCACATCGATCTGTGTAAATTCCGGCTGTCGATCGGCACGAAGATCCTCGTCCCGAAAACATTTAACTATCTGAAAGTAGCGGTCCATTCCGGAAACCATGAGGATTTGCTTGTAGGTCTGCGGACTCTGGGGAAGGGCATAGAATTTCCCCGGATTCATCCGGCTTGGGACGAGGTAGTCACGTGCCCCCTCAGGTGTGCTCCGCATCAGGAATGGTGTTTCGATCTCCGCGAACTGATTTTCATAAAAGTAATTCCGGGTATGCTGATAGATAGCGGATCGCAGCATGAGATTACGCTGCATAGCCGGCCGGCGTAGATCCAGATACCGGTATTTCAACCGCAGGTCTTCATTGGTTTTAACTTCATCTACAATTTCAAACGGGGGGGTATCCGATATGGAGTAGATTTCCAGGTTCTTGACCCGAAGCTCAATTTCTCCTGTACCCATATTTGGATTGGCATTTTCGGGATCCCGCTCCCGAATCTCTCCTTCAACCCCGATCACATATTCAGAGCGAAGCTGATCAGCCACTTTGTGTGCCTGTTCATCGTCCTGGGGAGAAAAAACCACCTGGGTTTTACCATAACGATCGCGCAAATCAACGAAAATCACGCCTCCTAAATCTCTTCTGGTATCTACCCAACCGTTAAGAATTGCCGTTTCCCCGGTCTGTTTCCGGGTCAGTTCACCACATGTATGTGTTCTGATTAATGCCATATCCAATTTTTGCTGATATTTGATTATAATTTGATGATAAAAGTAGCTACCTGTTCGTTATGCAAATCAGTGTTTGCAAAAAGTCTGATAAAGTACGAATAATGTGAATCAATCGCTTTATCCTGTTAATTATTTTTCAAGAAGAGGAATCCGTCTGAGAACAAACAGTTTTTATTCTAATTAAATTTGTATGTATTACAGATCCACATTAATGTGCATATCTGATCTCCAATAATATGTATAACTGATCCCCATGTGTATGTATACCTGAGTCCCCACCTGCAACCGGTCTGCAATGAAACAGTGTACCCCGACAAAAGCGTATACATCAGTTGAAACCCTCATCGAAAAAAAGACGCGGCCGGCTTCCAATATCGAGACGATCGAGGAGGAACAAATAAATAAATCCCGCGAACTTTTTTTCGAAATATAAAAGAACCGGAGACGGAATAAATTATTTAAAATCCATTATCTTATATGAAAACAAACGTGGATATTCCTATATCCTATATGGGTTTTGTTAGCACCAATGGATATACAGAAAATAAAAAAATCAGATAAAATCAAGGTTCTGGTTGCCGACGACCACGATATTGTACGATATGGTATCTGCAGCATGATAAACTCCTCAAATGACATTGAGGTCGTCTGCGAAGTGGGCAACGGCAAGGAAGCTATCGAGCAATTCCGGGAGGGTCGTCCCGATATCTGCATCATTGATATCACCATGCCGGAGAAAAACGGAATTGAAACAACCCACAACATTCTGGAAATCGATCCCGATGCCAAAATCCTGATTCTTACGATGCATATTAATGAGAATTACCTTAATCAGGTACTGAATGCGGGTGCCAGCGGTTATTTGCTCAAAAACAGTGCCCGAGGGGAACTGCTCGGAAGTATCCGGAATGTGTACAACGGGAATAAGGCGTTCAGCAGAGCCATTTCCAAACTGATGACGGAGAGATATGTCCGAAATCTGCAGCAATCCTACAGCCCGGACCAACCCGGTACTGTACATCTGACCAATAGAGAAAAAGAAATCCTCAAACTCATCGCTGAAGGCTATACCAGCCATGAAATTTCCAAAATACTATTCATCAGCCCGCGAACAGTCGACACGCACCGGTCAAATCTGATGCAAAAACTGGAAATCAAGAATACAGCCGGACTTGTTCGATATGCCTTTGAAAATAATATGATTACCCGTCAATCACCTGATTATTAAAATTCTGGAAAGTTTAAATGCCTGTAAACTACGTATAAATACGTATCAATAATACGTTTTTTCCTTGATTGCACGGGGCTATACGGCATGATATTTTGAAAGTGCAAATGGGGTAATAGCCGTCTGTAGATGATAAACAAGCACCTCATCTCTGAAAGGATGAGGTGCTTGTTTTTTTAACTTCCCACAACACCGGAATTTTTTTCTGTTGATGGAGTTTTCGAGAAACCTGTTGCATTTGACCCCACCAATTGATCCCCACCAATTTAAATTATACTATACAAGGTGAACCGACATCTGATCAAGTTTGCAGCATTCCTCAGTTTGACGCTGCTGATTGTTTTTGCACTCAATTCTCGTATCGGCATGATGCCGAAGATCGGGCCTTTATTTAGTCCGTTTGAGGGTTTCTGGCAACTGGCGGAAAGTTCGTCGCACTACACCGATCGCGAAATTCGTTTGACCGGCCTTGAAGGCGACGTTTTTATTCATTACGATGAGGCGGGCATCCCCCATATTTTTGCCGGCAATGACCGCGATTTATACATGGCTCAGGGATACGTCACCGCCCGTGAGCGCCTCTGGCAAATGGAGTTTTCGGCGCTGGCCGCATCAGGCCGGCTGACGGAGATTATCGGCGATCAGGCTCTGGATTACAGCCGGTACATGCGCAATCTCGGCATGATGATCGGTGCTGAACATTTAGTTGTCAATATAATGCAGGATGAGCGCTCCAGAGTGATGGTAGAGGCCTACACCGATGGTGTCAATCAGTATATCCGTCAGCTTGACCGCCGCAAATTACCGCTCGAATACAAAATTCTGGGCTATGAACCGGAAATGTGGACGCCACTGAAATCCGCTCTGATCTTTATGAATATAAGCGAGACCTTGAGCGTGCGCGGGCATGACCATCCGATGACCGTTACTCTCGACATCATGGGCAAAGCGTTTATCGACCGATTTTTCCCGAGATTCTCCAACACACATTCCTACTACATCCCGGATGAGGGACAATTCGATTTCGAACCGCTGTACGCCACACCCCCTGAGCGCTTGTTTACTCCGAAGATCATGAAGGAGTCACCGGTGGAACTGCCCATTCCCGGTGCCGGAAGCAACAACTGGTCCGTGCACGGCAGCCGCACCGCATCCGGCAACCCCATGATGAGCAATGATCCCCATCTAGGACTCACGTTACCAAGTATATGGATCGAAATGCAGCTTCATACTCCAGATGTCAATACCTATGGATTTACCCTTCCCGGCGCTCCGGGCATCGTCATAGGTTTCAACGAAGCCATCAGCTGGGGATTGACCAATGCGGGATCCGACGCCCTGGATGTCTATGAAATTGAATTTCGCGATGACACCTTCCGCGAATACCTGTATGAAGAGGAGTGGCTGCCGGTCAATAAGCAGTTGGAAACCTATCTCATGGCGGACGGATCCGCCGTAACCGACACATTCCGATTGACCCATCACGGCCCGGTCACAGTTGCGCCGAACGCTGATCCCTACTCACGGTTTACGCCGGCCGGACACGCCATCCGGTGGGCTGCCCATGAACCTGGTAACGAACTACTCTCCATTTATCTCATCAACCGGGCTGCCAATATAGTTGACTTCCAGCAGGCGCTGCACCACTTTCACAGCCCGTCACAGACATTGAGTTATGCGGATACCTCCGGCACTATCGGCCTGTTCCATCATGGTAAGTTTCCTGTCCGGTGGGAAGGTCAGGGGGATTTCATCAGTGACGGGCGTGACCCTGCCTATGAATGGCAGAAGTTTGTCCCAATGGACCAGACACCGCGTGTCATCAATCCGTCCAGCGGATTTGCGGGATCGGCGAATCAACCTCCAGTAGGTGATTATTATCCGTACCGGCTGGGAAGGCTTTATACATCCAACGAGCGGGGCGCGCGTATTCACGAACTCCTTTCCAATGAATCATCAGTAGATCTGTCGTTCATGAAAGTGATGGTGCATGATAATCTCTCCATTGACGCACGCCAGATTCTTCCCCGTCTACTGGAGTGGATTCGCCCGGAAGAACTGGACGATCAGCAGCAGGCATGGCTCGATACGCTGTCGGAATGGGATTACCGGTATGACACGAAGAGCTTGCCACCCTACTTTTTTAACCGGTGGTGGCAGGGGATATATGATGAGATCTGGGAAGATCTTTCAGGCCTTGACCGTCCGGCTTCGATACCCGATAAGGAACGTACCGGCATTGAATTGATCGCGAATCCTGATGACAACCTTTGGTTCAACGACACCTGGAGCAATATCTATGAGCTGACGACCGGCATCTACATGAGGGAGTACGACCGGGCTGTGGAAACGTACGGCGAACCGGGGGATAACTGGCGATGGAGTGTCCGACAGGAAAGGTCCATCAACCACATCGCATTCATTCCCGGCTTTGGAAGATCCGGCTTGCAACCCGGAGGAACACCGCTTGCCCTGAACGCCATAGGCGATCTATTCGCGCCTTCCCTCCGCATGATTGTGGATCTGTCCGTGCCGGTACAAGCCTGGGGGATCTATGCCGGCGGATCTTCCGGCAATCCGGGATCATATTACTATGACAACTTTATCGACAACTGGGAGGCCGGGGAACTGCGGCCATTGCATTTTTGGCGTGCGGAAGAAGAAGCGGCCTCTTTATATTCGATTACACTATCACGTTGCGAATGAAAAACAAATCCCGAAAACCAGAACATTCAAACAATTTTATCTCAGCCATACTATACATGACACTGCTTGTAATGCTGACAGGTCTGTTGTTTCAGTGGTTTCTGCCATGGTGGTCGGGAACGATTGCAGCAGGTTTGGTCACACTTTTTTTTGCTGATCGCTCGTGGCACTCCGTGCTTGCCGGTTTTTTGGGGATCGGGTTGTTATGGATCGTGGCCGCACTCTGGATGCAATCCGGCAATGACGGCATACTGGCCGGGCGGATGGCTGTCATGATGGGGTTTTCATCCGGCACGATGGTGTTTTTGATCACGTTTGTCATTGGTGCGGTAACGGGTGGTTTGGGGGGATTGACCGGCTTAATGTTGCGGTTTTCTTTGTTTCGGAATACCTGAAATTTTCACTTGCATTTTAATCGAATGTGTGGTTCTTTGACACTTATCTGTAAGACATTGATATAAAAAAGGATGAATACATCGAAGTATCAGTAGTAACTTCGTTTCAAAGAAGAATTGTAAATGCATGCCGTTTCAGATTGTCTCAGACGGTTTCGGATTAATTCTTGCCATTTCAAACTTACTCAGACGGTTACGGATTAATTCATGCCGTTTCAAACTTACTCAGACGGTTACGGATTAACGACTAAATCATTCATTACATGACCCGGTACGGACCCGACGAACACGATGTTTTGATAGTTGGTGGTGGAGGCGCTGGACTTCGGGCAGCAATAGCTGTTGCCGAAGCTAATCCGAAACTGAAAATTGCGGTCATCTCCAAAGTCTATCCGATGCGTAGCCATACCGTATCTGCCGAAGGGGGATCGGCCGCAGTTATCAAAAGCAACGACAGCCTTGATGAACATGCCTACGATACCATTTCCGGCAGCGATTGGCTCTGCGACCAAAATGCAGTTGAAGAATTTGTGAATGAGGCTCCGAAGGAACTGCTGCAGCTGGAACACTGGGGATGTCCATGGAGCCGGGAGCCGGACGGCTCCATTTCTGTTCGTTCATTTGGGGGAATGAAAATAAAACGCACCTGGTATGCTGCCGACAAAACCGGTTTCCACATGCTGCATACCCTTTTCCAGACCACCATGAAGTATGACCGAATCCATCGCTACGATGAATACTTTGTAACCAGCCTGATGGTCGACGACGGACGCTGCCAGGGCGTTGTAGCTATCGAGCTGACAACCGGAAAAATCAATGCAATTGCCGCACGAAGCGTGATTTTATGTACCGGCGGGTGCGGACGTGTATTCCCGTATACGACGAATGCCAATATTAAATCCGGCGACGGGATGGCACTCGCCTACCGGGCAGGTGTGCCCATGAAAGATATGGAGTTCGTGCAGTATCACCCCACCGGTCTGCCGTTTACCGGTATCCTGATTACCGAAGCGGCACGGGCAGAAGGCGGTTACCTGCTCAATAAAGACGGCTACCGCTATCTTCAGGATTATGACCTCGGCAAACCAGAACCCAAACCGGTGCTTCGCTCTATGGAATTGGGTCCGCGCGACCGACTCTCCCAGGCATTTGAAAAAGAACATGAAAAAGGGCAGACGATTGAAGGTCCATTCGGCCCCTTTGTTCATCTTGACATCAAGCACCTCGGAGAAGATGTCATCAATGAAAAAATCCCCTTTGTCAGGGAGCTTTGTCTGAAGTATGAGAATATCGATCCCGTAAAAGAATACATCCCTGTTCGCCCGGTTGTCCATTATATGATGGGAGGCATTCATACCGACATTCACGGGGCTACACCTCTGGAAGGACTCTATGCTGCCGGGGAAGCTGCATGCGTCAGTATAAACGGTGCCAATCGCCTCGGGTCCAATTCCCTGACCGAATGTCTCGTTTTCGGCGCCCGGGCCGGCAAGGCGGCGGCAGAAAATGCTTCCCAAGGAAAATCCTTCTCCCGGAATCTTGAAGCGATTGCTATGGACGAAGGCAGACGCATTGAAAAGGCCTATTTATCCAACCGTTCCGGCAAGACTAAAAATTCAGAAAGTATCGTCACCATTCGCGAAGAGATGCACCAGGCGATGAAAGACGGAGCTGGAATTTTCCGCACAGAAAAATCTCTGAAAGAATCACAGAATGCCATCCAGGAGCTTCAGGATCGTTTACTCCGAACCTCGATCGGCGACACCAGTTACACGTTTAATACCGAGTTGACGAGCGCCATGGAACTGTCGTACATGCTGGATGTGGCCGAAGCAGTTATTCAATCCGCTTTAAAAAGGGACGAATCTCGCGGCTCACATCAGCGCAGTGATCATCCCGGCCGGGACGATGATAAATTCCTGGTGCACAGCCTGGCTTACAAAACAGAAAAAGACCTGCCCCGCATTGACTACCTGCCGGTAACCATCACCCGCTGGCCTCCGGGTGAACGGATATACGGACGTTAATAAGTAACCCTGACTCACAAACTTAAATCTTGATCCCAATCAGATATGGAATCGGTCACACTGCAGGTTTTGCGATATCTTCCGGAAGAAAAATCGGAGCCTTTCTATCAGGATTATGATGTCCCTTTCCAAAAAAAGTGGGTTATTCTTGATGCACTCAACTATATCAAGGATCACGTTGACGGTACCCTCACATACCGCTGGTCATGCCGGATGGGCGTATGCGGCAGCTGCGGCATGATGGTCAACGATCAGCCGGTGCTGACGTGTGAAACATTCCTGGAAACGTACCTGCCCGGCCCCATTCGAATTGCACCCTTGAGCTACTTTGCCGTCATCCGTGATCTTGTGGTGAATACGGATGATTTTTTGGGAAAGGTAAAACGTGCCAAACCCTGGCTGATTACAGATGAACTGAAGCCGGTGACGGAAGGTGAATACAGACAGACACCGGACGAACTGAAAGAATACAAACAATACAGCATGTGTATCAATTGCATGCTGTGTTATTCCGCTTGTCCGATCGTCGGACTCGATCCGGAATTCGTGGGTCCGGCAGCTGTTGCACTTGCCCAGCGCTACAACTACGACAGTCGGGATGACGGACACGGCCAGCGTAACAAAATCCTCATGGATGACGACGGTATCTACAGTTGTACACTTGTTGGTGAATGTTCGGTCGTTTGCCCGAAAGCTGTCGATCCGGCCGGTGCCATACAACGATACAAGGTTACCGGGGCAGTCGAGTGGTGGAAATCGGTCGTCATGCCTTGGAAAAGTGACAAGTGACCGATTGTATACGAGTGTTAGTCTGCAACCTGATGACGGAATCTGATGAATAAAATACAACGGAATGACGGACTTCAATTGATTAATGGCCTGCAACCAAATGTCTGATTTTGACAAGCAAACTGTAACGGAATGATAATATCCAAATGAGTGATGGATTTTAAATCGTGAACCTGAAACCAGGATATACCATGGACAGTAGAGAGTCTACGACATCACGCACCGATGATGCCGGGGTGGAAATCCCCTACCAAAGGTTCCGACCGAAGCGGTACCAGCCCCGCATGTCCATCTTCTGGTGGATACATAAAAAAGTATATTTGCGATTTATTATAAGGGAGCTGACCAGTGTCTTTGTCGCTATTTACGCCGTAATCCTGATCGTCAAGTTAAATGCACTGCTCCGAGGTCCTGAGTCGTGGGAAGTGATGACGGCCGCTCTCGCAACACCGTTTTCCATCGTGCTGCACGTGATCATCCTGCTTTTTGTAGTTTATCACAGCATAACCTGGTTCCTGCTCGCACCCACAGCTACAGTCGTGCGGTTAGGAAGAAAACGAATTCCCGACTCGGCCATCATTGCTGTGAATTTTCTGATGTGGCTGGTGCTGTCGGTGGCTGTCGGGTGGATTATATTAGCTGTATAGGATAAGTTTCATTAACCTTGATCATTGAACAAACATGTCTGTCTCAAAAAATAACGATCCGTTCTGGTGGACGCTCTTTGGAGCGGGCGGGACTATTTCGGCATTTTTTATTCCGATCCATGTCGTTTTGATGGGTATTGCGATCCCTCTGGGCTGGTTTGATACAATGGACTATGACCGTTATCTTGAATTGGCACGGCATCCTCTGGCACGACTTTATTTGTTTGCTGTGATCTCACTCTCACTGTTCCACTGGGCCCACCGGTTCCGTTATACGTTGTATGACGGGCTTCAGCTCAAACATCTCGAGCAATACATAGTCGTATTTTGCTATGGAATTGCGACTGCAGGTACGTTCATTACGGTCATTCTCATATTCTCTATATAATCTATTGCCTCTGATTAGTCTATGTAAGTGCCTAATGCCCATTTCCAACTAAACACTTAACCCCTTCGACATTATGCAATTAAAAAAACTTTCCAAAGAAGGCGTCGATGCCGCCCTGGAAAAAGCAATCCGATACCGACTTTTGAACGAGCCTATGGTAACAGAAAGCATCTGTATCGATATTCTCGAAGTTGATCCTGCAAATCAACAGACTATCGTAACTCTGCTGCTATCCATCACCGACCAATTTGGTTCGGGGAAGACCATGAATCACGCCCGGCAACTCTTGCCGAAGCTTGATATTGAGTACGACCGGCTCTATTACGGTGGTATCATATGTGAACGGATGGGCAAGTCCGTTCTTAAAAAGTTTTCGACTCCACGTATGGACGATGTCTACAAACTGCTGCGTGAAGCGATGGTTTTATTCGAACAAGCGGAGAAAATTCGCCCTAAAGGCAACGATGACACAATTCTCCGATGGAACACCTGTGCCCGCATAATCACGAAGCACAATCTGACGAGCCGGAAACTGGAAGAAATCGAAGAGCAGCTGGAGTAACAGCATAATCTGACAACACGGGAAAAATTGAAAAAGTACAGCAGCTGGAGGGACCTGTCCTTGTGAATTTGTCTGGTTACGGTATTGCTTACCTAATCTGTTTAACGTAATATGCTCACACCCATTGATTTACAGCAATCCCTCCAAACCTTTTTCAATATTATGAACAGGCCGATCAGTCCATTACCCGCTGGATGGCGCGAAACGGGATATTCTTATTGCGCATCAGTATCGGGCTAATCTTTGTATGGTTCGGAGTTTTGAAATTCTTTCCGGGAGTGAGTCCGGCAGAACAGCTGGCCGGTTCTTCGATTGAGATATTGAGTTTCGGGATTGTTTCCGCAGATATCGGTTTGCCGATCCTGGCTGTATGGGAATGCCTGATCGGCATCGGGATGTTTATTCGCAAATACATGCGATTTACAATTCTGATGTTGTATGTGCAGATGGTCGGTACGTTTTCTCCTGTTGTAATCATGCCGGACATCGTGTTTGAAGGCTTTCCTTTTGCTCTGACGATGGAGGGGCAATACATCATCAAGAATGTGGTGCTAATTGCCGCAGCTATGGTGATCGGTGCTACGGTGAGGGGCGGTAAGCTGCAGTCAGAGAGTCAGTAATTCACTTAATTTTTTGGATCCATATCATCAGATGGAGCACCCATGATAATTTTATCTTGCGCCAGTACGTCAGTGATTGGTGTCATGGGTGTTTCATGAGTATTAATGTTAATGATTCCTAAAGACGCATGGAACATCCATGGTTTTAATCATACGCTTGTGTGTCCGGGACTTCGGCCATGGATGTTTCATCTGACTTCGGCCATGGATGTTTCATCTGACCAGGAATCTACCATTAGCGAGATCGCCCCGTCTCCGGTCACATTGCAGGCCGTGCCGAATCCGTCCTGAGCCATATAAAGAGCCAGCATAAGGCCTTGTTGCGCTTCGGTGAAGCCCAGGATGGAGGACATCAGACCAAGAGCCGCCACCACAGCCCCGCCCGGAACGCCCGGAGCGGCGATCATTGTCACCCCGAGAAGTATGATAAAGGGAAAGAAGTTCCCAAGTTCAGGCGAACCTCCACCCAGAACAATAACAGCAACAGTGCAGACAACCAGAGTGATCGTACTTCCAGCCAAATGAATAGTGGCCGACAGGGGTATTACAAATTCCACGATACGTTCAGATACACCATTGGATTTTGCACTTTGCAAAGTCACCGGGATCGTGGCGGCGCTGGACATAGTACCCAGAGCGGTGGTGTAGGCCGGGAGCATGTTCTTAAGAGCTATCAATGGATTCTTTCCAGTTCTCAGTCCGGCGATGGAAAACTGAACCAGCAAATATCCCAGATGTATCAGGATAATCAACACAAAGACCCGGGCAAACACGCTAAGGGTCTGAAACGCTTCTCCAGTGGCGGCCATATCGGCAAAAATTCCGGCAATATGAATCGGTAACAGCGGAATGATAATCTTCGTAATGACCAAGACAATGATTGCGCGAAACTCTTCCACAAAATGAAACATGGTGGATTGCGCCTTTTCGTGTCGGAGATAGTTGATGCCGAGTCCAAATACGAACGAAGTGACCAGCGCGGTCATCACCCCCATAATGGGAGGTGTACTTATTTCAATAAAGGGCAGTAGTCCGATGACGTCCGGATCACCGGCGGCACCATCAGTTATAAAAACCGGGATGACGGCTATGGCGATAAAAAAGGCTGTGAGGCCTGCTATAATAGTTGATGCATAAGCAAGGCCTGCAGTTCCGGCGAGCAGTTTCCCAGCCTTGGACCCAAGTTCGGCTATTCCGGCGACAATAAATCCGATGATGATCAATGGGACAATAAACCCCAGAAATTCCCCAAAAATATGAGTAAAAGTGTAGAGTGCCCTTCCTGCCCATTCCGGCAGATAAAGGCCAAGTAAAATTCCGGAGAATATACCGATGATGAGTCGTGGTAAAAGGCCGATATTTTTCATAAAAAATGGTTTAATTCAATAGCTTAAGTGTTGCGTTGATTAAACGCTG
>SLQC01000108.1 GCA_007131625.1 Balneolales bacterium
AAATTACACGTACTAAATAGATTGGTTGATCAATGCGTTGTATATTGTTAATTATATTATTATGAAAAAAAATCACATTTTGAGATGGCTTTTTCTGGCAATGGGGTTGACTACAGTCATTGGCCTCACTGGTATGAATGTATACTCTCTATACGCTTTACACGATAATACCGTCAAGAACTCAATTGAGAAACAGAAAAGACAGCTCCTGGAATTCTCCAACCAGGTGAGAAGCCGTTTTCGATATCCTCTTAGTGACCTGCGAAAGATTGACATGACCAATTTACAAAAACAGCTTGACATCCCCGATCATATTCCTGAGGAATTGGCGGAAATCATCCGGAAGACCAGCGAGGACAGTCTCTTTTCCCAAATCTATCTGACACCGCCCGACTGTCGGGTGTGTGATCGATACGGCGCCCCTGTTTGGGTTTACAACAAATATATCGACAGGTTTGAAGAAACCAAAAACTATAGTCCGCTTGTCAGTGACGGTCTTGCAATTGCCCGAACCCGTATGGGTACTCTTGCCAACGGATACCGCTGGAATGCCCGTATCATATTTGATGCCCATAACAGCATGACCATCACACTGATCAACAGTAACAGCCAGGAAGTTGTCGCCTATCTCAATTTTCTGATTAACAGTGACTACCTGGTAGATAACTACATGAGTCCGAAACTGATCAAAACCTTCGGGTCGGGGTCCGACACCGGTATTGTTGTCTGGCTTCATAACTGGACTATAAACGATGTTCTGGCCTCAACTGACGAAAGTGTCGCATACAGCTATCAGAAAGTGGATTTCATACAGAACTTCCCCGATCTGCTAAACGACTGGAACCTGAAAGCCGCTTTTTCGGCTAACCCGGCAATCGCTGCCTCCCGGGCTTCACTTACGCGCAATCTCTTCGTACTTGGCGGTGCGGTGGTTCTGCTGATCGGTGCATTTATTTTCATGTTTCTGACGGCGCAGCGAGAACGATCATTGGCACAACGGCAAGCTCTGTTTCTGGCAAATGTCACACACGAACTGAAAACACCTCTTTCTGTCATCCTTGCTGCAGGTGAAAATTTGTCCGACGGACGTGTGCGCGACCGTAACCGTATTAAATCATACGGTTCTCATATTTACAAAGAATCTGAGCGGCTGCGATCCATGATTGACCGGCTGCTGGATGTCGCCCGATTTGATACCGAAACGGTTCGGATTCATCAAAAATGGATCGATGCAGCTGATTTCACACGAAACTTGCTGGATAACAAACGGAATTTTCTGGAGTCAATGGGTTTTACTGTTCATTTTGACATGGAAGCAGAGCTGCCTGAAATCCGGATCGATACAGATGACATGACTTCCATTCTTGAAAATCTGATCGAAAATGCAATCAATTACAGTCCGGATGAAAAACACCTTGCTATACGAACGTATCAAAACAATCAAAAACTGTATATTGAAATCAAAGATCATGGAATCGGCATCCCCCGAAATTCACAAAAATATATATTCGATAAATTCTATCGCGTCGAGAATGCGCTGACCGCACAAACCAGAGGACATGGATTGGGGCTTTCCATTGTAAAAGATCTCGTATCACGAAATGGCGGAGAAATTCTTGTCGACAGCACGCCTGGAAAGGGATCGGTTTTCATTCTGGTCTTCCCGGCTCATGGGCAGCAAAAAAAATCCGTGACCGAACATCACGAAGAAACCAATAAATCAAAAGAAACCGAGCATGTCCTTTAATTCTCAGAAAATATTGATCGTAGAAGATGAGCCCAGCCTCATTTTTACTCTGCGGGATACCCTTGAAAACGAGGGGTATACAGTACAGATTTCGGAAAACGGCAACCTTGCCCTTGAAAAACTAAAAGACTTTATGCCGGATATCATGATTTTGGATGTCATGCTTCCGGGTATGAACGGATTCGATGTCTGCAAAAAGATTCGTGACCAGAAGCTGACATTCCCAATCATTATTCTGACAGCTCGTGACCAGGAAATCGACAAGGTGACCGGTCTCAACATCGGTGCGGACGACTACATCACCAAACCCTTCGGGGTGAAAGAGCTACTGGCCCGTATACAGGCTCGCCTCCGTCGCACTGACGACTATAACAATGCAAAACCGGACAAACTGAATCTGGGTGACACGGAACTGGACCTTAATTCCGCTGTGGTCCGGCGATCTGACGGGGATTTTAGCCTGACTACCCGGGAGGTGGAAGTGCTGTGGTTTCTTGCCAGGTTTGCCAATGAACCGGTATCCAGAGAAGCGCTACTGGAGAGTGTCTGGAGATATGAGCATAGCACCAACACCCGAACTGTGGATGTTCACATCTCGAAATTGCGTTCTAAAATTGAATTACACCCGGAAGATCCCAAATATCTGGTCACCCTGCATGGTGTGGGGTATATGCTGAAAATGAAAAAGGCTGGTATGTAAAAAGCCTTAATTGCCGCTAATCAGGCCGATTCAAGTTCCTTGATCTGAGACACGTATGATACGAAGCCCCGTATCTGACTGTCGAGCAATTCGACAATAAATTCGTCTGTTATTCCCTCCTGTTTATTAAATTTACGGGAAATACGCTGCAAAAACACCCTTTCCGGATAGATGTAAGCATTTCTGTATCCGCAGATCAACTGCATCTGCTCCACTGCCCGCAATGCACCGAATGCGCCGGATGCTTCCCCGACGAAAGCGATCGGCATTTTTTCAAATGCCCCCGGAAATGGCAGATAATCGATAAAAAGCTTCAGAATACCTGGAAATGAACCGTTGTATTCGGGTATAACCATGACGATGCCGTCAGCATCAATTACGTTATTCCGAAAAGCTTCAATCCGGGGAAGTGATTTGCCGTACTTTCCCCCTATCGCCTCTTCTAACGGAAAATCCTCCAGACTGACTACGTCCGCCTGTACTCCCTGCTCCTCATATAGTGGTTTCAGGTAATGGGCAATTCTCAAAGCAACCGATCCCTTTCGATCTGTACCGCTTATAATGGCTATTCTTTTCATAAAATCCTGTTGTATCATCGTGTATTTCTAATACCGTTTAATCCTGAATTGTATACGATACCGACAACACGCAATCCCATCTCCATCATTCACGCAACTGACCAAAAAAAAATTACAACGACAAAAGCGCTTTTCCAAACGATAAAACTTATATAATTAATCAAATATTGATTTATTAATTATTTAATATTGATTTTATATTATTATTCCTTAGTTTTTAACCGCTAAGTGGCAAATATGCTAAATTCAACAAACAACTAACTGGTTATGACTAAACACATGACACTCAAAACTAAACGTAACAAATCAGGCTTCTTCGCTATATTTCCGGTGCTACTTCTGTTGGTACCCGGTATCGGAATGGCTTCAGGTACAGCATACGAATCCATGGAGGCATTCCAGGCATCGGCGGAATATGCGGCATTTGTCATAGACAATCTTTGGATTCTGCTTGCTGCAGCGATGGTCTTTATCATGCATCTGGGATTCGCAACAGTGGAAAGCGGATTCACCCAGGGTAAAAATTCCATTAATGTCATTTATAAAAATGTCTTCATTCTCTGCACCGGCATTTTATCGTATGGTATCATCGGTTTTCAGTTGATGTATCCCGGAGACTTCAACGGTATTTTGGGGCTATCCGGACTCGGAATCGGGTTCGACAGTACGGATCCTGTCGGCATGCTCACACCGGCTTATGGAGAGCAGATGACCATCTACAGTGATTTTATATTTCAGGCCATGTTCGCAGCAACTGCCGCCACTATCGTTTCCGGATGTGTGACCGGACGGGTAAAATTATCTGCTTTCATGCTCTTCGGTGCACTGTTAGTAGCATTTTGCTACCCGATTACCGGTAGCTGGGTATGGGGCGGCGGCTGGCTCGATGGCCTTGGTTTTTATGATTTTGCAGGTTCCACTTTGGTACATGGTGTCGGTGGCGCTGCCGGACTGGCTTGTGTCTTAATTCTCGGACCCCGGATGGGCAAGTATATCAATGGAAAAATAAACTCCATACCGGGACACAGTGTCCCGTTGGCTACTGTAGGTGTTTTTCTATTGTGGTTCGGATGGTTTGGATTCAACGGTGGATCGGTCCTCAGTGCCAATCCCGCCGAAGTCTCCTATGTGTTTGTTACCACGGCCTTAGCTGCTGCATCAGGTGCGCTGTCTGCAATGCTCGCAACTCGATTGTTTTTCCATAAACTGGACGCCTCCATGGCTCTTAACGGTATTCTGGCCGGACTGGTGGGAATAACGGCCGGAGCGGATGTCATTTCTCCAATACTGGCAGCTGTAGTCGGCGCTATCGCCGGAGTGATAGTCGTGGGCTCAATTGTGATGTTCGACAAATTGAAGATAGACGATCCAGTGGGTGCAATTTCCGTGCACGGTGTTTGTGGTATTTGGGGAACACTTGCTGTAGCACTTTTCTCTCCGGCAGCTACATTCGGTATTCAGTTGCTCGGTGTATTGGCAATTTTCGGTGTCACCTTCCTCTTCTCATTAGTTGTGTTTGGTGCTATAAACGCTGTTATGGGTGTTCGTGTCTCCGAAAATTACGAATTACTCGGACTCGACCTCTCCGAGCATGGTGTGGGCGCCTATCCCAATTTTGAAATGATCGACGCTACCCTGAAAACTTCCCAGGCGGAAGCAACCTGACCCGCTTAATAACGCTTCATACAAAGCCGTTCCGGTTGAATCCGGATCGGCTTTTTTTCAACTATTCACAGGATTTCAATATCATAACAGCAATTCCCTGTATTTCAACAGTTTAGCATAAATCACCCGGATTTCTACAGTTTAGCAAAAATTCTCAGGATTTCTACAGTTTAGTAACAATTCTCCGGGTTTCTACAGTTTTCTTCACAAAAGTCCTGGTGAATCAATCGTCCGTCCGGTTCTCTTTTTGCTGTTTCCGAATCTGTTGCAGCCGATTCCATCGCCTGACCTCAAGTCCCTGTGAACCGGGACGGTACCAGCGGGTATCCTTGAGACTGTCAGGCAGATACTGCTGGTCCACCCAGTGATCCCGATAGTCGTGCGGATAGCGATAGTCGTCTGAGGCATTGCCTGTTTCAAGGTAGCGGGACTTTTTGGTATTAGCCGTTTTATCTTTCAGGTGGTCTGGTACCGGTTTGGTCCCTTTCTCCTTGTGCTCCCGGGCCACGCCGAAGATAACACCGGTACTATTGCTTTTTGGAGCCAAAGCCAGATGCAGACAAGCCTGCGATAAAAAGTAAAACCCTTCCGGCATTCCGCATTTTTCAAACGCATCATGGGCACTGTTCACAACAGAAAGTGCATGGGGATCGGCCAACCCCACATCCTCAGAAGCGAAAATCAACAGTCTCCGAAATATGAAATTCGGGTCCTCTCCGCCCTCCAGCATCGCCGTAAGCCAGTACAACGCGGCATCGGGATCAGAACCTCGCATCGACTTTATCAATGCGGAAGCAAAATGGTAATGTTCGTCACCGGTTCGGTCATAGCGAAGATACCGCTTCTGAATCGACTCCTTTGCAACATCGAGGTCCACCATTTTTATCCCTTCCTTGTTCTCCCTGGCGGTCAGCACAGCCATCTCAAGGGCATTCAAAGCATGACGGATATCACCACCCGAGTACTCCGTAAAATAATCAATCGCCCCGTCGCTCACCGTTACCTTATAAGCTCCGAGACCACGTTCGGAATCTGCCAGCGCCCGTTGCAGCAGCAGCCTGATGTCGTCGGACTCAAACGGGTAGAGTTCGAAAAGCTGACAGCGTGAGAGCAGCGGGCCAACCAACGAATAGAATGGATTCAATGTCGTTGCCCCGATCAGAGTGATGAGTCCCGATTCGATATGCAGCAGCAATGCATCCTGCTGCGCCTTGTTCCAGCGATGGATCTCATCCACAAACAGGATGGTCTTCTTGTGGTACAGTTTCAGTTGCTCCCCGGCCCTGCGAACCACTTCCCGGAACTCCTTGACCCCATCCATCACGGCATTCAGAATCACAAATTCGGCCTCAATTTCACGGGAAATCACATGAGCGAGTGTCGTTTTTCCACTGCTTGGCGGACCGTAAAAGATCATCGAACCAATCCGGCCGCTTTCGATCATCCGCCGAAGCAATTTTCTCTCACCGATCAAATGGGTCTGGCCGACATATTCCTGAACAGACACCGGGCGCATGCGTGTTGCCAGAGGCTGTGACCGGGAAGACTGTCCGGATTCCCCCAAGGGGTTTGAGTTGTCAAACAGATCCATAGCGGTTCCGACAATTAATTTGCATACGGCAACGAACTTCTAAAAATCTACAACAATCCATGGCTACCACAAAATGCTGCATCGGTCCATGAACATTCAAACATTACTTCACCGGGCCATGACCATCCACAAAATGCTGCATCGGTCCATCAAATTCTATATACTGCTGCACCGATCCATGATCTCAATAATCTGGATAATCTGACGGTGTTTTAACTCATACCGCATATTTTTTCCATCGCGATAAGAAATCAGAACCCCTTTGTTTTTCAGTATTCCCAAATGATGAGATGCAACGGCCTGCTCCACACCAAGTTTTTCGTGTATTTCAGACACTGACAGCTTTTCATGCTCTTCCAGCAATTCAATGATCGCTATTCTGAGCGGGTGTGCAATGGCTTTGAGCACCGACGCGCAGTGATCCAGTTTTTGTACCCCATTTTTTATATCCAGCATCGGTTTATTAATTTTGTATTAATGTATATACATATGATATATACAATATATTCATTTTCTCCAGTAAACAAAACTGGAATGATACGATCATACGGACTGACCGGTAACGATGCCCGGGGTCTGCTGCTTCCGCTCGCTTTCCTTTTTGTCAAAAGCATCTATGGCTTCCTGCACTTCAAAGCTGCAGAACCGATCACTGTCACCACCGGCAAAACCACTTTTATGAAGTATATCTCTTACAGGTCCGTTCACTGCCGCCAACCACAAGGCAATTCCGTCGGCACTCAGTTGCCGATCCAGTTCAAAAAGTACATGGATACCAGTGGCGTCGATGGAGTTCATTCCGGATGCATCCAGCACCACTAACCGCAACCGATCACCTTTCTGACTATTCAACTTTTCAGCAGTCTCTTTGAAATGCTGCACATTGGCAAAAAACAGTGGTGCGTCATAGCGATAAACCAGTACATCTTCGCGCTCTTCCGCCTCCGAAAAACGAAGCACGTTTCGGTATATCCGGCTTCCGGGCAGACGCCCCAGATGGGCAACGTGCGGTTTGCTGCTATAATAGATAACTACACCGAGTGATGCAATCACACCGGCGAGTATCCCCTCTTCAATACCCAAAATCAGGGTAACGAAAAATGTGATGACCATCATAAAAAAATCCTCTTTCCGGGTATTCCAGAGAAACTTCATCTCGTTTATATCGATGAGACCGAGAAC
This sequence comes from Balneolales bacterium, assembly GCA_007131625.1. Taxonomy (GTDB): domain Bacteria; phylum Bacteroidota; class Rhodothermia; order Balneolales; family Natronogracilivirgulaceae; genus SLQC01. The sequence goes on from SLQC01000108.1 coordinate 7,464, forward strand.
CGCCGTAATAATGATTGCAGCCAATACTGCATAAGGCAGATAGAAAATAAGCGGAGTCAGAAAGAGCAGTGTCAGTCCGATCAATAATGCACTGATAATACTGGCCATACCGGATTTGGCGCCAGACTGGTCGTTAATTGCCGACCGCGAGAAACTGCCAGCGACCGGAAAAGCCTGAAAAAAGGAACCACCGATGTTTGCCGACCCTAGGGCTACCAGCTCCTGATTGGCATCAATCTGGTAGTCGCGATGTCGCGTCTGAATCGTTTTTGCAACAGCGATCGACTCCATGAAACCGACCAGGGATATGGCAACTGCCATGGGCAGCAGACTATAAACTATATCCAAATCCCAATCCGCTAAACCAAAAGCCGGAAGTCCGGAGGCCACTTCACCGACGATACTGATTCCGTTCTGGTTCAATCCTGCAGCTGCAACCAGACCAATGCTCCCTGCAACAGCAACCAATGCTCCGGGAAAATGCTTGTTCCATTTTTTAATTCCATAAATGAATATGACAGCACCGATTCCAAGACCGGCTGTAACTGGATGAATATCCGACAGGGAAGTAAAAACCTGTATCAATACCTGATAAAACGGCGCGGATGAGTCGACAGTGATGCCGAGCAGATTATGAATCTGACTGAAGGCGATGATCAATGCTGCTGCTGCGGTAAAACCGGTTATGACAGGATGGGATAGAAAATTGACCAGAAATCCCATTCGCAGCAACCCCATCAGCAGCTGTATAATGCCAACCATCAAGGCGAGAAGTATGGCAAGGCTGATGTACTCGGTGCTGCCGGGCACTGCGTATCCGCTCACACCCGCCGCAACAAGCAGCGCGACTACAGCTACCGGGCCGACACCCAGATGCCGGGAAGTTCCCATCATACCGTAAATCAGCAGGGGAACAAGCGCAGCATACAGGCCATATACCGGGGGCAAACCCGCGATAAGTGCATAGGCCATCGCCTGCGGAATCAGCATCACACCGACGGTCAATCCGGCGACAAGATCGCCTTTTAACATTCCCGAATGATAGCCGGGCAGCCAGGATAATATGGGTAGAAATCGTTTCACAACAGAGCGTGGATATTCGTCAGGCTTAATAGTACTGTTTGAAGCTGTTAATTATGCAATCAAAAGTTCAATTAAAGATATGAAATTGACCGGACCCCGAATTCATTCGTCGGAGTCCGGCACATGAAGTGTTAATAAGGCACTGATTTAAAAAAAACACAAAGTGCATTCACTCTTATTCCGCTCAACTTGTGGTTGTTTTTTTCGCACTGTTAAACCAGCTGTCGAATTCGCCATCGAAATAAACGACTTCGTGTCCATATCTCTGCAGCAGCGGTGCAGCGACCGCTGATCGACCACCGGCAGAACAATGAATGTAGACCGGTTTGCCATGTGCCACTTCTTCAATCCGATCAAGCAGCCTCGTATGCGGGATGTTTTGAGCATCCTCAATGTGCCCGTCCGCAAATTCGGAGGCCTTCCTAACGTCCAGAACATGGATACCATCCTCGAACAGCTTGTGGCCATCATCCAGAAGATTCAGGTGCGGAATGGATACCGCTGCATTATTATCAGTCAGCCACTGTTCATACTCGTCAACCGGGATATAACCGCGAATGTCGTCAAGTCCGACATTGACCAGGTCTCTTACCGCTTCTTCGAGATGTTCCTCGTCAATGACCAGATAAATCGGCTGATCTTCGGTCACGTAGGAACCGGCCGTGGTGTTGAATTGCTTGTCAAGCGTAGAAAAAATTGCGCCCTGCAGATGTCCTTTCATGAAAGGTATGCGGTCTCGTGTATCAATCAGAGCAACGTCCCTGTTGCCGGCAAATTCAGCCAGCCGTGAAGCCTCGAACTTATCCGGTATCTGCAATTCACCGAGAACTTTGGGTCCCCTTTTGTTGTCCCGCTTCATTTGGGCAAAATAGAGTGGCGGTTCGGGTTGTCCTTCCAGAATGAAATTGACAAAATTATCCTCGGTTGAGGCCTCTTTCAGTGAAGCGTTGAACCGCATTTCGTATCCCACCGTACTGTTAGGAACTGCACCGAGAGCTTTGCCACAGGCACTGCCAGCACCATGCCCCGGCCAAACCTGCATGTATTGAGGCATGGTTTTGAATTTTTCCAGCGATCGGAACAGAGTCCGTGCGGATGGTTTCATGACATCCTTCATACCGGCTGCCGATTCAAGCAGATCCGGCCGTCCAACATCACCTACAAAAACAAAATCACCTGTGGTGACTCCCATCGGTTTGTCGGCTCCACCCCCTTTGTCGGTCACGCTGTAGATCAGGTGCTCGGGTGTATGGCCCGGGGTGTGGATGGCCTTGATTTCAATATTCCCGACCATAAACGAATCGCCGTCCTTCAGCAACTTATAGTTGTAATCACTGCCAATCAGCCATTCATACTTCCAGTCAGCGTCACCCTCGTCGGATGCATATACCTTGACACCACGTTCAGCCAGTTCCCGGAGACCGGAAATATAATCGGCATGAATATGGGTATCGACAGCAGTCGTGATCTGAAGCTTCTCCTTTTCGGCGATGTCATAATATTGCCTGACATCACGCATCGGATCAATTATCACCGCTTCACCGGTCTTTTGACAACCAACGATATAGGCATATTGTGCCAGTTTCGGTTCAAATATTTGACGGAAAAACATAAGTTATCTCCTTTCTTTGTTTTGTTATTTTATTAAAAATGATGGTCCGGTATGTAGGAATGGTGCCTCACATTATTACAGTGTTACCAGCTAAGTTCCGGACGATTGGTGCCTTTAATGGGGCAGCTTTTCCCTCAGAGCTCCATACGTATAAGTACCGGCCAGCGCTGCCAAAATGGGAATCAGAAAGACTGTAATTCCGCTACCGAGCAATGCAAACAGCGGTCCGGGACACGCACCCGTAAAGGCCCAGCCAAATCCAAATAGTGTACCTCCGATAATATATCGTTTTTTCTGGGAACTGTCTTTGGGCGGTATGGAAATCGGGTTGCCGTCTTTATCAGTGAGATTCAGACGCTTAATAATCTGGATGGAGATCAGCCCGACGAGAATTGCGGTTCCGATCACCCCGTACATATGAATATCCTGGAATCGAAACATTTCCTGAATTCGGAACCAGGAGATCACCTCGGCTTTTGTCAGTACAAATCCGAACAAAATGCCTGTCAACATGTATTTCAGTAAACTCATAACAATGGGTATCTTTGTATCACGGTTAAAATATCAGTGGAAAAATCAGATGGGTGACGACGAGTCCGCCGACAAAAAATCCAGTAACGGCTATCAGCGACGCCAACTGAAGATTGGAGATGCCGCTAATTGCGTGGCCGGATGTACACCCACCGGCATAGCGCGCTCCGAAACCGACCAGAAACCCGCCGAGTACCATCATAACAAGTCCCTGAGCCGATCCAAGTTTACCCCAGGAGAATATTTCCTGAGGGACAAATCCGGAGAAGTCACTGAGCCCCAAATTCTGTAAATCGCTTATTGTTGCAGCAGAAAGGGCGATCGGTTCGGGATTCTGAAAAACATATCCCCCCAGAAATCCCCCCAGGAAGACTCCCAACACAAAAACCAGGTTCCACATCCCTTCAGATTTCCAGTCATACTGAAAAAAAGCAATGTTACCCGGTACACAGGCTGCACAGGTATGACGCAAACTTGACGATATACCAAATTGCTTGTTCCCCAAATAGAGCAACAGCGGTATGATCAATCCGATTATCGGTCCGGCCACATACCAGGGCCAGGGTTGTATTAACCATTCAAACATAACTTTTCATTTTTTGGTGATTGATTGACATTGCTTATCAACTGTTTTCTTGTTCATTGATAATATACATATATAAATATATATATGTCAAGTGCTTTTTTATCGATCCCACTTACCAATAACTTCTGAATACCGCAATTATCTCAATAATCATAATTTTCCAATGTTAGTCAATGGAATTCGACTTACACAGAATGGCGGGAGGTTTACATGGGATAAGGGTTGAACAGAAAGGCGAATTCAACCAATGGAACAGAGTAACGGTATCAGAAACCGTATTTAATCAATTCCTGCAAGGATCGT
>SLQC01000284.1 GCA_007131625.1 Balneolales bacterium
GTCTTTTCTGGATGGAACCAACCGAGGATGTCACCCGGCCATGGGTCGTGCATTCCATTGATGAATCTATACCACATCCACTTCATGTAGACATAGGAGACCTCAGCGGAGAAGGTCACGGCCTGGATCTCGTTGTAGGTGGTTTTGATACCGATGTCATCTATTGGTATGAATACAGCAAGAACTGGAAACGGCATGAACTACCGATTCCAGCTGTGAATAGAGCAAAACCCGACCGCGTATGGAATGTTAAAACCATTCGTCTGGGGACTTCGCGCGAAAGCATAATAGCGCCGGTGACCGAAAGTGATTCGAGACGTGGTACGCTTCTCTTCTATGATTATAAGGAAGGCCAGTTTCAGCCGTATAATCTGAGAAACATAGATTATCATCATCCGATGGATGACAAAATCATCCTTCATGATGTAACAGGCGATGGCCAGGCTGAAGTCTTTATCCCAGATTCAGGGCCGGGCGTGGATGTACTTCATATAATCCAGCTTCAACGCCGCAATGATTGAGATTAAGAAATTCGCATACCGGGGATTCGGTTTCGGCATGTGTTCATTTTCCTGCCCAGTCCTCGCATGCAGCCGCGCACCATTTCCTTTATAATTTACTTTCCCATAGCATATTCTATACCGCCCAACAAATGACGCAAAAATAACTCTTCGATGTAAGATTCCTCTGTATGTCCCAATGCGGTATAGAAGGCACGCCCGCCGTCGTATTCGTGGTACCAGGCCATGGGATGCGACCCCGGATGTTCACTTCCTTCAAAACTGTCCGTATCAATTTTGATCAGTACCTGAACATCTTCATTCATATCACGGAAATTGTACCATTCATCTTCTCTTTCCCAAAGTTCCGGCAGCATTGATGTTGAAGCATGATTCGGATCCACAATTTCCAGTACAGCACTCTGGACGCGTGGGTGATTTTTAAAATAGGCACCCACCAGCCTGTTATACCACGGCCATTCATATTCCGTATCTGTGGCAGAATGGACACCGACATATCCGCCCCCGTTGCGAATGTAATTTTTAAAAGCCGCTTTTTGATTTTCGTCAAGAATGGTACCCGTTGTGTTCAGAAAGACCACGGCATCCATACCGGATAAAACTTCTTCGGAAAAACTGGAGGCATCTTCAGTAATATGCACCTGTATGTTATTTTCCATACCCAAACGGCGGACGGCCTCCTGTCCTGCTTCTATTGAGCCATGTCTGAATCCTTCGGTTTTGGAAAATACCAGGATCTGACTTTCCACCTGGGTTATGAGGATTTCTGACTGATCTTCCGATGAATTCGAACATGCCATCGGAAAGAATAATACTATAATGAGTACTGTAATCCTGATTTGTTTTTCCATCATTTATTTGATTTAATACGCCATGTGTTTTATTAAATAGAATCATATGACCATTGGATGTCAACACTCCCTGGGTGCCGGAAACTTATTCACTCGCTCAATTTGATTCTGCAAGTTCATTATATACCTGGTTGGGCATTATCAATGAGGGATGATAATTGGCAATAGCCAGGCGAAGTGGCAGCGGCTCCCACCAGTTAGCACCCCGTGAAAACAGTATACCCCAAGTACCATCATAATTAAAAAGAACCGGACTGCTACGCTGTGTTGTTTCGACCGTAATGACGGGATTCTGAGGATTTCTTGTGACCGGGCCAAACAGTTCATCTGTCCAGGCAAGGCCAAATCCCGGTTGATCGTCCCAGGTTCCACTAAATACGCTGTACCATTTTCCATTCCAGTAGACCGGCTTGGAGCCAGGCAGAAGATTATCTGCATCAATATGCGCCGCATGCTCAAAGGGTCCTTCAGGTGTATCACCTACCATCACTACCCTTCCCATTGAAGCCGATCGAACGGTTCCGGCATCTTCTCCTTCTTCCATGTATGCTACAGTCTCGGTTCCCGAAAATACAACATAGTATTGCCCATTATAATGGATTGCCCAGCTGAGATATACCCTTCCATGTTCTTCCAACTCCTCATCGGTAGCTTCAATGCGATCGGGTACAAGAGCAGCGTAATCCTCAATGGTGAGTAGCGGGCCGTCCGGCGCATATTCCCAGTTGACCAGATCTTTGCTATAGGTCACCCCAATAGCTCTGATACCCGGATAATCCCCGCTTCTATCACCAAAATATGCTACCCATCGACTATTTTCGACATCGTAAAACAGATCGCTTGTTAATACCCGTCCAGGGTGTTGCCATGATCTTTGTGTTTCATTAAGCACCGGGTTGTCCGGGTGATCTTGCCACGTGAACAGGTCACGTGTAAAGGCTATGCTGCCTGATGGTCCCGTTGTAAGCCCCTTTTCATGTTGTGATGCTACCCATTCGGGATCTCTTTGCCTCTCGTCACGACCGGGATGACTGGAATAGAGCAATCCCATACCTCCAGGCACCTTGAATGTCGTTGTTGCATTTACCCGATTACCCCATACCTGACTTGTATCCAATACTGTTCCGGGTACTTTATGCCAGGAATCCGGATCCATTGGAGGACCTGCCGTTGCCGGCGGTCCTTCGTGACCACCCGGCAGTCCGGAAAAAAATTCTTCCTGCTCATTATTGCAATTAACGGTAAAAAAAATCAGGCATAAACCGAAGAACGATAGAATTCCTGCCCGGGTATCATTTTGAATATTCTGTTTGGTTGATTTTAGCATTTTATTTGAAATCCTCAAACTTTAATAGATTGTTAATTCATTAATAGATTGTTAAGTAATTGACCTGTTTTTGGTAGGCTAGCCATACCAAGTAAATTAAATAAAAGTATGGCTGTGTCCAAGTGATAACAGATACAGCACGGCTAATCCCTTTAACGCTACCTCTGTAAAATAAATCTTCTTTCCGGTTTTGTTTGTTTCATGATCCTTTGATCGAATGCAAAA
>SLQC01000309.1 GCA_007131625.1 Balneolales bacterium
CTTTAATTATCGCTGGGCTCCACCAAGGGCAAAACTGAAAGAATTGTTGATGAACGGAGCTATAGGTGATCTGACGACCGTTGACTTTCACTGGAATATCAGCCGCTCCCATCAAGTGCAGTATATGCAACGCTGGCATGGTGAAAAGAGTCGTGGAGGCTCCTTGTGGGTACACAAATCCACGCATCATTTTGACCTGGTAAACTGGTGGATCGATTCCGAACCCGAAGAAGTATATGCGTTTGCCGATCTGGAGCAATTCGGCTCAAATGGAGCATTCAGAGGGAAAAATTGCCGCAATTGTGCTCATACCGCAGAATGCCCTCATTATTGGGATATTACCCAAAATAATCATCTGAACGGATTATATGCACAAAATGAAAACCATGACGGCTATATCCGGGACAATTGTGTATTCCGTCACCAGATTGACAGTTATGATAAACACTCTGCAGTCGTTAAGTATGCCAGCAATGTATTGCTGAACTATTCCTTGACCTGTGATACGAATCATTCCGGTTTTTGGATTGCCTTTAATGGCACCAAAGGCAGAATTGAAGGTCGTGAAGGTGGCTGGCCGGGCCTTGGACGCAATGAGCCTCAGCAATGGATTCTCCAACCCATAGACAGGGACCCGGAAGTGATTGATGTATACCGGCAAGAAGGTGGTCACTGGGGTGGTGATCCATTGATGAAAGATAAGTTCTTTGTGGATCCTGATCAGGAAGACCCGCTTGCCCAGGCTGCCGGATTACGCGATGGTGTTATGTCCATTTTGCCGGGTATAGCAGCGCGGAAAAGCAGTGAAACAGGTCAAAAGATTAAAATTGCAGATCTGACCTCTTTGAAGCCAATGGCTAAAAGACCGTTAGTCTGAGCACTTTTTTTCACGCCGTAAAAACCGGCAGGATAGCTGTCTGATTAAGATTGCTGTCTGATTAATTAAAAGGCTGATAATATCCATTATCAGCCTTTTACATACTTCTGTTTATGGAAAAACCAGGTTGATAAACACATCCGAAAAAAAAAGCCGAATCGGTGTGTCCGGCTTTTTTTATAGTATTCGATTGTAATCGCCGGAGCGATCAGTTTTTAAGCCGGGCGGTCATGTTGATGGTCGCCCCGGTCAGAAGTCTGGAAATCGGGCAGTTTTGCTTGGCGTCTTCTGCGATTTCGCTGAATTTATCCCCGTCGATACCTGGAACATGGGCGTTACACTGCAAATCGATTTCCGTAATCGTGAATCCCGAATCATCTTTTACAAGGTGGACGGTCGCTTTGGTTTCTACACTTTGTGGTTGAAATCCGTTTTTCCCGAGTGCTCCGGAAAGAGCCATGGAAAAACATCCGGCATGTGCTGCGCCGACGAGCTCCTCGGGATTGGTGCCCGTACCTTCTTCAAATCGGGATGAAAAAGAGTAAGCTCCCTGAAAAGCACCGCTACCCAGTGCCATAGTGCCATTTCCGTCTTGTAAGGACCCCTTCCACTCGGCATTTGCTTTGCGTTTCGGCATGTGATATCTCCTATATTTTAGTAAGGTTACAGATTATGCAGACCGGTCCGGAGCATAGAGGTGTTGTGGTCGCACATCTCCGGATAGCCGTAATTGGTGACAATTATTACTTATGTGCTGACTATAACAAAGTTGCAGTGCTTATTCATTCCGGTATCAACATATTTCTGTGCGAAATATTAAAGATATTCATTTAGCCCGGATGTACATGATTTTCTATGCTAATAGATTCAGGTGTTCTTCCCGAAGTAAATCGTTTACGGTTTTGACAGGATTAAAGGTTTCGGCCGGAACTTCGACATAAACCGAATTCCAGTACGCCATACTACCGTTCCAGAGGCCGGGCAATTCAAGGGCCTTCAATTCGCGACCCTGAAATGATTTAATGGAGATAAATCCGGTTTCCGGGTCACGAAAAGGTTCCAGGTCAAACGGTTGTCCCTGAAAATCGCGAAGCGAACAAACCAGGTCGGTCGGATTGAAATGCGTGGCCGATTTGAATGCTTTTCGATGCACCGGATTATCCAGGTTAATCTGGGTATCTTCCACAATTTGTATAGATGTAGTTCCGTCGTTATGACGCACCATAAACGGTCCGCCGCCGGGTTCACCTTCATTTTTCACTATGCCGCAAACGCGCATCGGACGGTTGAGCCGGTTGAAAAGCCATCGGGCAAGCAGGTTATCCCTATCCGGACCGGTAATCTCTGGAATATTGAGAAACAGTTCGTTATTGACAAACCGGCTGACATCCTCAAGAAACGGACGTGACGTATTCCCCCGATCGAGCTCCTTGAGATAAGTGAAAACGTGGTCTTGCAGCATCAGCAGGTAGCCGCCGATAATTCTTTTGTAGCGGTACGTAGGTTCTTTCAAACGGTCCGGTACCACGTTATCGATATTTTTAATGAAAACGATATCGCCTTTCAGCTCCTGAAGATTGGCGAGAAGAGCTCCGTGTCCACCCGGTCGAAAGACAGGTTTTTCGGCGTCATCGAGAAATGGCCGATTGTCAAGATCGGCGGCGATGGTGTCGGTTTCCGGTTTCTGGTACGAGGTTTCGACCTGAATACGGGTATATCCGGTTTCGAAGCGGTCACGAACCGAGTTTAGTCGCTTTTGAAAAGCTTCTTTGTGCTCAGGAGAGATTGTAAAGTGGATGCGGATATTGCCGTTTTCGTTTTGAGTATATGTGACGGCTTCGACCAGGTGCTCTTCAAGTGGAGCTCGGCGATGGTCGGCATACCGGTGAAACGGAATGAGCGCCTTGGGAAGCGAAGCAAGTCCCAACCCTTTTTCATTCAGTACATACGAGATAATCGTTCGGTAGTCACCATTTTGCTTCAACTCAGACGGATTCAGTTGATCCCGGGTCATTACGTCAACAAGATCCTCA
>SLQC01000141.1 GCA_007131625.1 Balneolales bacterium
GGTAACCGGCAGCGAGGAACGCCTTATCAAACTGACACTCCATGGGTTAGCAGGTCCTATGGAGGTTCTGGGTACGGAGTATCCAGGAACTGTACCTATGACTCCTTTCAAAAGCTTGCTCAATGACGAAGAAATTGCTGCTGTGCTAACCTATATTCGAAATAGTTTTGGCAATGAAGCATCCGCTATTTCACCGGAAATGGTAAAAGAAATACGTGAATCCACCAATGGCCTCACCGGATTTTATTTACCTGAAGAGCTACTCGAAAAATATCCCCTGGAGGATTAAGGTGATACACTTATCTGCACTTACCGCAGAAGCAGCACGCTAATGTGTGATCAGATGCATATAGCGAAGTGGGATGGCCTCTTGCCGTTCCACAGTAACTTTTTAAAAATAACTGATGAGACCATGATACAAAAGAAGTTTTCCCCCCTTCTGGTTCTTTTCATTATTACAGCCTCAGTTGCTGGATGTGGCAGCGACCTATCCGACCGGCCGGCACCTCATGTGGTTTTTGTAACCGGAGATGAGGAGTATCGTTCCGAAGAGACCATGCCGATGCTGGCCCGTATCCTGAAAAACAGATACGGTTTTGAGGTTACGGTTTGCTATGCGTTGACCGAGGGCATCATCGATCCGAATCGTTCGGACAATATTGAAGGGCTCGAGGCTCTTGAATATGCCGATTTGATGGTGATGAATACACGATTCCGGAAGCTGCCCGATGAGCAGCTCCACTACATCACCGAATATGCCGAATCCGGTCGCCCAATGGTGGGTTTCAGAACAAGCACCCACGCCTTCCAGTACGGTTCGGATCATCCCAATCACCATATGGATAATGAGTGGCCTCACCAGGTATTCGGACTTCCATGGATCAGCCACCACGGGGGAGCCAATTCAACCGATGTGGTGATCAATGAAGAGAATGCATTACATCCGATATTGAACGGCGTGAGACCATTTCATGTCCGCAGCTGGTTATATCACTCCAACTCCCTCAAGGAGGATGCGTTGCCGCTACTTACCGGTCATGCGGTTCGCGGGGCAGAACCCGGCGGTGAACGCTTTGACGATCCGCATACGGTCGCCTGGACACACACCTATGAGGGCGAAAAAGGAGACAGCCGTGTCTTTTTTACCACACTTGGCCATCCTTTTGACTTTTTCAATGAAGAGATGCGGAAATTGTCCCTCAACGGTATTTTCTGGGTATTGGGAATGGAGGACCAGATTCCGGAAGAGGGGCTTAATCCGGATTTTATTGGGGAATATACCCCTAATAATGCTGGATTCGGCAATGAATACAAACCCGACATGCGTCCGGAAGACATACAGCTGCGTATTGAGTAACAGTATTTTCATTTTTCAGATGCTATTATAAGGTGGCAGCCTTGAAGGCTAACACGGGGCGCCCTCTGATAAAAAGTGGTCTGCACCGAATAGCATCCTGGAGGAAAACAAACTCAGGTTTACTTCTTATTTTGATAAAAGAAGCTTTTTTTTTGCAAAGCATTACAAAGCATTTGCATTTGGTGTTTAAAAAAAATGTTAATTTTTTCAAAATATGTTACATTGGTTGAGAAGTGCCATTGCTAATATGGTATATTTTATGGAACCTTTTTTAGAAGAACTCATCTTTTAAGATAAAATAAATGGCAAATAGAAGAGAATTTATCAAACAAAGTGTTATTGGATCGGCCGGGTTAGCCATAGGGGGTATGGGATTAAGTCCCAAATCATATGCTTCTGTTGTGGGAGCTAACGACCGGTTTCGCATTGCTGTATGTGGTGTAAACGGGCAGGGTAATAGTCATGTCAGGAATTACGCTGACATGGACAATGTCGAGGTGGCCTATTTGGTTGACCCCGACTCCAAAGTTCTTGAAAGGCGACTCAACGAGTTGGAGGAGCAGGTCGAAGGCCGCTATCGCGCGCGCGGCGTAGCCGATGTGCGTCGTGTGCTCGAAGATCCTGAAATTGACGCTATCGATGTATCGACACCCAATCATTGGCATTCACTGATGGTCATCTGGGCAGCCCAGGCGGGCAAGCATTGTTACGTCGAGAAACCTGCCAGCCATGATATCTACGAAGGTCGTGTTGCAATGGCTGCTGTACAAAAATACGGTATCGTCCTGCAGCATGGTACACAACAACGAAGTAGTCCTGAACGGGCACGGCAGATTGCCGAAATCCGTTCTGGTAAATATGGCAAGTTGCTGGTGTCACATGGCTTTGCCTGCAAGACCCGAGAAGGTATTGGCTTCAAGCCGTACACCAATCCACCGGCACATTTGGACTGGAACCTCTGGCGGGGCCCCGCTGTTGTCGATCGCTATCATGACAACCTGGTACACTACAACTGGCATTGGTTCTGGCCAACCGGAAACGGAGATTTGAACAATCAGGGTACCCACGAGCTGGATGTGGCGTACTGGGCTCTGGACTCCGAGGTTGCAAATACGCATCCGGTACGCGTTATGGCACTGGGTGGACGATTCGCCTGGAATGATGAGGGTGAGACACCCAATACGCTGTTTGGCATTGCCGAATTTGCCAATGGGCAGTATGTCTTTTTCAATGTCAGGAACGTAAATTATGAGGGCTACCAAAGGGAAGTCGAAAATCGATTTTACTTTGAAGACGGGGGAAGACTTCACGAAAATACCTATATTCCCTCCAATGGGAGTGCTCCCAGGAATGTGAATGTGAGGGAAATTCCTATTACACCAGGTGGCCGGTTCGGCAGTTTTATTGCCGCTTGCCGTGCAAATGACCCGAGTATGGTCAACGCTGACATGGTCGATGCGCACTATAGCTGCACCCTTGGACATTTGTTGAATATTTCGTACCGGTTGGGTGAAAAGCTTCCATTTAACGCCAA
>SLQC01000050.1 GCA_007131625.1 Balneolales bacterium
AGGTTCCCAGCGTATGTTCATCGGCCCGGTATTGCGAGGTTTCCACCTCCTGCATCCAGGTGTCCAGATCGATATTAAAATGAGGCCGTTGTCCGTAATACAGATCCTTGGCTTTCTGCAGATCAATCATCCAGGGGATACGGTAGGATTGGTGCTCGCGGTCAAATACTTGCCAGGAGGCGTTCGGAATCCACTCCAGCTCGTTTGCATTCAGCGTCCGGTCAAAGTTGCCGTTGAATCGCTCGCCTTCTCCCTTGCGGAAGGTAAACAAGCCGCTGGCACCGAATTTGATGGTGCCCCGGTGATAAGGGGATGTAACATCCAGCCCAGAGGTAAATTCGTTATCCTGGTGACGGCTGACGCGATGGTCATGGTTGATAAACTGAATCCTGCCGGGCTCCGGATAGGTTTGCCATTCACTGGTGTCCTCGGCAATATCCACCTGGATATTATGCCGGTCGGTATCAATATTGCTTACAACATAATCAAAGCGTGCTGGCGTTCTGATATTAAGCCGGTAGCTGTCCGAATGGTGTCTGCCATGACCCCATCCCAGGATGTATTCCACATCAAAGCGGTCCAGCAGATGCCGCCCGCCAAACTGTACGGTATACTGATGGGTGACGGGTTCATCCAGGCGCTGGTCAAATTGCATTGTATTCTGATTACCCGACCCCCCCGGACATTGATATGACCCACACGTACGGAACTGGTTTATATAATTTCCTACACTAAAAGCATACCGGACTTCGTGATATCTTATTTCTCTTTGCTGATAATTGAACATGCTCTGTACGTGGTAGGTCGACCGGGCGGTCGGCTGAAAGGTCATTTGATACCCGGCCGAATAGCGGTCTCGCACGTCAAACCGTAATTGAGTGCGGAAGTCGTCGACGACATCCACTCTCCCGACATCAGCCCAGGTGCGCCCGGCCCAATCGGTTTGCACTTGCTCCGTGGCCGTGGGGGAGCGCTGATACCCGATATTAAAACCATAGGTGAAATTGTCGGTCGGTGAATCACCGTAGCTGAACGATGTTCTTGTGGCGGCTCCCAAATGGCGGTAATAGCGGTCCTGCATTCCGCCACCCACCCGGATATTCATGTTCCGGTCACCACCGATCGGCCGGCGGGTACTCACATTGATCACCCCGCTCAGGGCGTCGGCGTCCATATCGGGCGTAACCACCTTGATCACATCCAGTTCCTGGACCATGTCGGCGGAGATGGTGCTTAGATCCACCGAGCGATCGCTTCCGGTCGATCCCATGCGCTGCCCGTCCATCGTAATATTGCTGGCCGCAGCACCTACACCCCTGATATTGGTACCACCATGCCCCATGCCTACCACACGCCTCAGGGCGCCGCTGATTGTCTCATCGGCAAAGGCATCGATTTGTTCCGAAGAGATCACATTCCGGATGTTCACCGACTCGCGCTGCCGGGTCAGGGCCCGTGCCTGGCCCCGTTGGCGGGCTATAACAAATACCTCGTCTCCTTCTATCATGTCGGGTTCAAGTTCTATATTCTGCGTTAAACGTTCCTCTTCTGGTACGGTTAACGGAATTTCCTGCGTCTGATAACCCATATAACGCACTTCCAGCACCTGATTCCCGGCCGGTACCCTGCGCAGAGTATATCGCCCGTCAACGTCTGTAGCCACTCCGATAGTTGTCCCTTTTACTATTACATTTGCACCCGGAAGTGTTTCACCTGTCGAGGCATCGCGGACCTCCCCAATTACGGTCCCATATTGTATTTCTGCTTCTTGCTGCGACAAGGCCTCCGGTTGCTCTGTTGGGAGCACTTTTTCCAGCAATATAATTTCCCGTCTTCTTGTGATGGCCGCTTCATATCCGGTACCTGCAAGTGCGTAGGTCAGTCCTTCGGCAAGAGTTACATTTTCCATTAACAGAGATATCTGCGTTCTCATCGAAGGTTTATAATCATCCAGAGCAATTCCGAGATTGCCTTGTCGGGCTATCTCTTTCAGAACTTCTTTTCTCAGTTTTGCCTGAGCATCAATCGTTATCAATTGTTGTAACTCATCTATAGCCGTTTCATAATGCTGAATCCTGTAAAACGAATTGCCCGGGTTACTGTTTGTTATGTAATATTTAACTTCTGGTGGAATGGAATCCTGTGCACAAGCTGAATCAAAAGAAAAAATCGTTGGAATCAGACAAACAGCTAACACAATCATACTCGACTTGAAGAGTATATTTTGTTTTTGCTTTTGGAGAGATATTGTGTTCATGAGCTATATATTAATTAGTGCCTGTAAGAAAACACCCTGTATTTCTGGTTTTTCTCGATTTCGGTATCCATTTAACCGGCTCGGAATATGATTTACGTGTTCATTTTACTCACCGGTTCCAGAAAATACGGGATAATGGCAGAAGTTGTATGGTTTTTTGAGAAATTTTGCTCATCTAAGACGCAACTCTCCCATTTATCCACGTTAATAAGTGCACAAGTCCGGGGAAAACGAGTGATCAGGCCGCTTTTTTGCGCTGCTCTTCTTCCCGCCTGCGAGCCAGGAGTTCACGACCGATCCTATGCAAATTGTAGGCGGTTATTGCCAGGCCAACATAGCGCTTGAAGCCGGGCCAGTTGCGATCCGGGCATTGGTCCAGTCCACGATGCTCCAACTCATTGATGTTGGATTCTACCGCATTATGCTTGTTCTTGAGCCGGACAAAAACCGGTGTGGATTCTTCGGCCTTCTGCCGGCAGGTACGGCGCCCTTTTTTAGCCTACCTTATACATAGATTAAGCAACTTGTTTTAAATCAGCGAGTTGCTTTTCAAGATACTTTATGCGATTCGCTTTAAACTTAGCTTGTTGTTGTTCAAAGAGTTTTTATTAAA
>SLQC01000407.1 GCA_007131625.1 Balneolales bacterium
AAAACCGGATTGCCCGAAGGTGTTTCCATATCCCAGTCGGGAAGTGAAATAACCTCTCTGCCCACCGGATACATAGATACCCAGTTTGGGTTCTGGTGGCGGGTTAGGGGTAATGAAATTGATGACACCACCCACGGTTTGTGGTCCGAATTTGATCGAACCACTGCCTTTGATGACTTCTACACTTTCCATCCGGGAAATGGAGGGCGTGTAATACATTTCCGGTTCGCCATAGGGTGCAAGGGCGACGGGCATACCGTCTTCCAGAATGAGCACATTTCGACTGCGGTCGGGATCCAGTCCGCGAATGCCGATGTTGGCGCGGAGTCCGACCCCTTCATGATCCACAGAATGGACACCGGGAATCTGGCGAAGAATTTCAGTCGCGCTCATCGGATCGGTTTGTTCCAGTCGCTCCGCAGTCACCACAGATGCCGATCCGGGAATGCGCGCAAGCCGGTCGGGACTGCGGCCAACGATTTCGACCTGGGGCATTTCGTGGCTTGCAACAAGTTCAACCGATATTTCGGCAAGTTCATTATCCCGGATAATTGTCGTTTTCTCCACACTTTTATAACCGACATGGCTTATAACGACACGATGTTCGCCTTCTGGGATGTTGTCGATTCGGAATGTGCCGTCAGATCGAGTGATGGTGCCCTTGTTAAGGTCGGGAAGTGCAATATGAGCAAAAGATAGGGGCTGAGTTTCTTCATTGGTAATCCTTCCTTCAAGAACACCGGTAGACCTGGTGGAATGTTCACCACCCATGGATACGTTACCAATAGTTATTGTTGTGATAAAAAGCAATAATGTTAATAACATAGAGGTATTTGACGTATTTTTAAGGGTGGAACGTGGCGGGCAGATTTATTATTTTACAGGTGCAATAATCAATAAAGTAAATGAAGTAAATGAAGTAAATTAATCAAAGAAGTAAATTGGCTGGCGGATTCCGATATTCGGCATCTTCGATATTGACAAGGCTATTATTTATCTTCTTCATCTCCATCTCCATCTTCAAGTCTTCAAGTCTTCAAGTCTTCAAGTCTCCAAGTCTCCAAGTCCATTTTTTCTAAGTATTCAAGTCGATTTTTTCTAAGTAATCAAAAATACGAAGGTTTGATAAATCAGCCAATTACAATTTAAACTTAATCTAAATAAATCAAACCTGTGTCCCGCCTTCCCCTCTATTTACTTATTATAATTTTATTTGCAGTTTCCGTCACTTCCGTTTATGCCCAGGCTATGATATTGCCGGATCGTGTGCCCGGTGACACCGTCGTAACAACATTCGTTCCGGTTGCCGCTTATGCGTCGGATCTTGGATTGATCGGCGGAGTGGTTGTCAACCGGTATCGCTACCATCCACTCTCCACACCTTTTGTGTCGCTGGCTGAACTCAATCTTCAGGCTTCAACAAAAGGAATGCTTTATACCCGACTCCGGTACGAGCACACCGAACTGTTCGGCCGGCCAATTCGATCCCGCTGGACCTTGTACGGGGAACGCCATCCATCCGAAAACTACTTTGGACTTGGTAATCATACGACTTTTGACACTGACGCCTGGCATGACGAATACTACTTCTTCGAATTAAAACGTTTTGGACTGGAATGGTTGGGGCGTAAAACAGTTTATCAGTCTGATCGATGGGGGGGGCAGATCGACCTGATAGCAGCGGCTGTGACAGGTTATGAGGTTCCTGATGACGATCACGAACGTTTGATGGGGCATGATCGTCCGACAGGCGTAGACGGAGGGTGGGTGAATGCGGCAGGAATTGGCATTCTTTGGGAGAACCGGGACAGTGAATTTGCCTCGACCCGTGGAAACCGATTTGAGCTAACCGGTGAGTGGGCGCCGGGTTCGATACTGGGCGATTTCGCCATGGCCTCTATCTTTTCCGAATACCGACATTTTGTGACTTTGCCCATACCGTACTTCCGTCCTGTTGTGGCAGCCCGCCTTGCCGGAAAATGGGCGACCGGAAATATCCCATACTGGAAACGTCCCTATCTGGGTGACGAGTTGACCTTGCGGGGCTATCCCGTTAATCGTTTTCGTGGTGACGCATCTGTATTTTATAATGTCGAGCTACGAACTTGGATCTTAGAGTATTCTTTTCTTGATTTCAAACTTGGCATCCACGGTTTTCACGATGCCGGCAGAGTTTTTTACGACGGGGATGGGCTGGATCGGCTGTTTCGTGATTATCACCGCACATACGGAGGGGGCATCGCGACCGCTCTTTTCACCCCCGATTTTATTATACGTATGGATGTCGGTTTTTCGGATGAAATGTACCGGCTTTATATGAACTTCGGCTATATGTTCTGATACGTGGAAATCGTTGGATATGCCGAATTGTTATAAATTGCTATGAATTATTTCTGATCTATGAAAAAAGATCGAAACAGATTCCCGGTTACGGGTAGTCTTTTCACAAATTTCCACATTAACTTTACAGAAAGACATACGTACAGCCGTCTCCTCCTTCCTCGATCGGTGCCGTTTCGAAATGTTTGACATCCCGGCGGGATTTCAGATGTTCGTGTACAAGCTTGCGCAGAATCCCGTCGCCGCGGCCGTGGATTATTGTCAGTTGCTCCATACCCCGCGACAATCCCTCATCTACATAACGAGTGACTTCCCGGATCGCTTCATCACCCCGTTTTCCACGTAAATCAAGTGACCGGGCAAAGGGCTGCGGTGCATCATTTCCGTCGGAGGTAGTTAATTTGTATCCCTTGACCGGCCTGGTGATTGTTTTCTGCTCCGATCGTACCAGATTGTCGACCCGGGTCGATATCCGTAGTCCCTTTACCAGCACCATCGCTTTATTTCCGCTGACGCTCACCAGTTCACCGATGGTGTTGCTGTCGATCAGCCGAACCGCATCACCGGTTTTAGGTGGTGACAGCGCCTTTTCTGATGGTTTTCGCTGCTTCTTGTGGCGTTTTTGTCGATTTTGAAGAGTGGCCCCGAGATGGTCGACTTCCTCCCGTTTTACCCGGAGTTCCTCTTTGTTCTTATCGGAGGCCGCCCGGATCGCCTCTTCAATCTTCCGATTGGCATTACTCAGCAGTTTATCTGCTTCGGACTCGGCTTGTTCCCGAATCGCATCACGTTCTTCACGAATGCGGGCAAGACGTTTATCCAGCTCTTCACGGTCCCTGTCAAGGGACTCTTTTTGACGATCTGTCTCACTTCGTTGTTTCTGAAGCTGCTGTGATTCCTGCTCCAGACTGATAATCAGCGATTCGAGTCGGTTTTTACCGGATCCCACCCACTCGCGGGCACGTTGCGTCAATTCCGCGGGAACTTGCAGACGGTCGGCAATCTCAAATGCGTAACTGCTGCCAGGTATTCCTTTTTGGAAGCGGTAAGTCGGGGAAAGCGAATTGCGGTCGAACTCCATTGACGCATTGCTCCAGCCCGGAGTCTCATGCGCGAAAATTTTGAGTGCTCCATGATGGGTCGTGACGATACTCCGTATTCCATTTCCTGAAATCAATTCCAGGAAAGACGTAACCAATGCCGTACCTTCATCGGGATCGGTACCACTCCCGGCCTCATCGATCAGAACCCAGCTTTGCGAAGTTGCCCCGGTGATCACGTCTTTCATCCAGGTGAGTCGTGATGAAAAAGTACTCAAGTCGTTGTCGATCGACTGCTCGTCACCCATATCGATGTAGAGTCCGCGTACACACGGAAGGCGAGCTCCTTCCTGTGCGGGGATTGGGATGCCACACTGTGCAAGAACGATGGCGAGTCCGAACGTTTTGAGTGTCACGGACTTACCTCCGGCATTTGGTCCGGTGATGATAATCCCCTGCTCTTTCTGATCCATTTCCAGATTCAGTGGAACAACACCCCTGACAGCTTCCTCGAACCGGTTGAATTTGAGTATCAACAGCGGATTCCGACACTCTTTCAGGATGACGGTTCCGGCGTCGGTGATCTCAGGAATAGTGCCGTTCCACCGCATTCCCAGCCGTGTTGCAGCATAACAGGCGTCGATATGTCCGATTACAAGCACATTCCGGTTTAATTCATCGATATGATCACCCACCATACGGGTCAACTCCCGCAAAAGCAGTTCGACTTCTCGCTTCCAGGCCGATTCCAGTTCTCGAATCTCGTTGTTCTTTTCAAACACTTCGACCGGTTCAATGTAGACGGTTTGACCGGTCGCCGATGTATCATGGATAAACCCTTTTATTTTCCGCTTATACTCTGCTCTGACAGGAATTACCATGCGTCCACCGCGGAGTGTGGCCTCTTCGCCAGCGGTCATACCGGCTTCCTGCCCCTTGTGAAGTAGCCGTTGGAGGATGGACCGGGCAGCCTCCTTCTGTGTGACGATTCGTCTGCTGATGCGCGAAAGTTCCGGACTTGCATTGCTATTAATTTCACCTTTTTCATCCACGATCTGCCGGATCTGCTTTTCCAGTTCCCTGACGGGTGCAAGATGTTGTGCGACATCCCATAAATTCGGCACCGTTTCATTGTGCCGATCAAAAAATGTCCGGAGTAAACGGGCTGATTCTGCCCATCGTCCGATCTGAGCCAAACTTCTGCCGTCCATTACAAACCGTTCAATACGCGCTTTTGACAGCGCATCAGAAATGTTGTAGAGTGTTTGAAGCGGTGGGGATTCCGACGCATCAAGCAGCAACATCATTTCGGCGGTTTCTTTTAGCTGACGGTCCATACCGGTTCGTTCTGTTACCGGTTCAAGTTCTGAGACATACTGTTCACCGGCTGATGTAGAAAGGTATCCCGCAAGAACTTTCCGTATTTTTTCAAACTCCAGTTTTTTCAGTGCAAAATCCGGCAATGGCATGATCAGACAACAGGTGGTTATTTATGGGGACTTTTACTTTTTGATTTATGGTGGTTGAAATGGTTGGAATCCAACGCATGACGGTGGACGTTTCTCACCGGATTTGCAATCCGTGTTCCATTTATCGCTGATGCAAGATACAAAGCATTTAAAAGAGATTTTTATAACAAAACGGATGCCGGTATATTGCGGTCTAATCCGTTTCACAAGTCATGATAATCACTTTTTTGTCACTTATTCTGGTCGGAATTGCAGCCGGACTCCTGGCCGGATTGTTTGGGCTCGGCGGCGGGATTCTGTTTACACCGGTACTGCTTTTCATGTATCAGTCAGCCGGGGTACCGGAGCCGGTGTTGTGGACTATCGGTACCAGTCTGATTTGTAACTTTGTCTCGGCGGTCAGCAGCAGTTACAAACACTATCAGATGGATAATATTTTTCTGAGAGAGGGGCTGATGGTAGGGTTTTTCGGAGTGGCCGGGACCGTAGCCGGGCGGTTTATCGCCACATCGACCTTTTATAGTGAACGGGAATTCACGATCTTTTTTTCGATGCTCCTTCTTTATTCTGTGTATCATTTTATCAGTAAAAAACAACCTGAGGAGAACAGGCGAGACAAAGCTGGAAAATCCATGCTATGGTATCATGCTTTACTGCTCGGATTGACAGCCGGCATGATTGCATCACTGGCCGGTGTAGGGGGTGGGCTCACCATGGTTCCGGTGATGACCATTTTCCTGGCATTCGGGTTCCGGAAAGCGGTAAGCATCTCATCTACAGCCATTGTGCTGATTACTTTCGCAGGATGGGTGCAGATGGCGTATCTATTCCCTGTAACTGCCGGGTTGACCGGTTTTCATATCGGCTACGTCGACTTCGGAGCAGCACTGCCGCTGGTCATCGGTGGAATATTTGGAGCAAGGTATGGTGTCCATTTGCTCAATGTAGTTCGAATGCGAACTCTGGAAATATTTTTTGCTGCTTTTATACTCTTTGTTATGGTTCGATTATTGTTTGGTCTGTTTTAAGAAGGGTATCTGCAAGAGTTTCTCAGGAGTTAGTGGAACTTTTGTTCAAAACCTCTCTTATCGTTCGTTTCAATACTTCCATATCTACCGGCTTAATGAGGTAACCTATGGGATAGGTTGCCTGTGCTCTTTTTATTGTGTTGTTATCCGCATTACCGGTCAGATAAATTACCGGTACATTGGAAAATTGCCGGATATGCATCATCGCTTCGATACCATCCATTTCCCCAACCAGTTTGATGTCCATTAAAATCAGATCGGGACTTTCGTTTTGCACTCTCTCAATTATATCCTTTGCATCATTAACAATCGAAGTAATCTGGTACCCCATTCGCAGAATCTGTTTCTCCAGAAGCAATGCAATTATAAAGTCATCTTCAACGAGAATAATTCGTTTCATCTGTTTATCCCTTTATTTCTAAGGACAGATGTAATGTCCATGTCGAAAATAATCATGCTTTTGTGTGTCAAATTGCCGACATGGCCATTTCATCAGTTTATGATATAAAATTCATAAGGTCACATGGAGCATTCATGGTTTGATTATATAATTGTGTGGCCGAGACTTCGGCTATGGATATTTCGATATCACTTGAAAGCTGGTGTGAAACGCTTGTTGTAGCGAAAAGTGTTTTCAATAACGACAACCAATGGAACCCTAATAATTAAAATGGAATTCCGTGTTATGTATATTTGGACAGACGGGATGTTACTTTTTTCATGTAATGCGGGTCAAAGTGCGTTCAATTACTTTCTGCAGGTGATTCATTTCAACCGGTTTGACAAGATAATCAACCGGATGTATCTTCTCTGCCCGCTTGCGGGTTTGCGTGTCCGCATAGCCTGTTACAAAGATTACCGGGATACGCAATTTGTTGGCGATGTAATCCGCAGCTTCAATCCCGTCAATCGTACCGGAAAGCTTGATGTCCATCAAAACAAGGTCAGGCATGAGTAATTGGCTTTTTTCAATGGCTTCCTCTCCACTTTCCACTCTGGCGGCGAATATATAACCCATTCGCTCAATTTGCTTCTGGAGCAAATATGATGTTATATAATCATTTTCCACACAAAGGATATTTCTCATTTCAAAATCAGACCATTTTATAAAATTGCCACCTTTTGAGAGGATGATCTCTGAATAACTAATTTGATTAACGTTTATTTTCGTTTAAAATGTACTGGTGTAAAAAAGATGATACAAGTTAGAATATCGCAATAACAAAGTCATACTAATTGATTTTCATTATTAAAACTTAATAAACGACATACTTGTATTACTACGATTAACAGGAAAATAAAATGGCAAAGAAAAAGTATGATGTTGTTCTGTTGTTTGATGGAGTTTGTAATCTGTGTAATGGCTGGGTCAACTTCGTCATAGATCACGATCCGGAAGGTCGTATCCGGTTTGCACCGCTGCAATCGGTTTCGGGTCACCGGCTTCTCGCTGAACATGAAATGGATTCAGAAAAGCAGGATACTGTTATACTGCTGGACAACGGGGAGGTCTATGAGCGATCCGATGCGTTATTACGACTTGTCGGTTATTTAAAGGGTTCGGCACGGTTGTTACGTGCAGGAGTGATTATCCCCCGGTTTATTCGCAACGCATTATATGACATGGTGGCCGGTAAGCGGTATGACTGGTTCGGAAAACGTAAGAAGTGCCGGATTCCAGAGCCTGAAATTCGTGACCGGTTTCTGGAGATGAGCGACGAGATCTGACCTCGGTTCATCTGTTTATTATTTTTTTAGATCGCCGGATGGAGCAACCATGATAAAATAATCTTGCGCTTGTGTGTAGTAGACTTCCGCCAAAGTTGTTTCAGCCGGAGACTCTGCGGACCTGGATTATCCGCTCGCGCCAGTAAGGCTCCCGAAGACGGTCGATGGTGACCCCCTTTGTAGTGGAGGCATGCATGAAAAAATCACCTCGCATCATAATTCCTACGTGATAGGTCGTACGGCCCGTCTGAAAGAATACCAGGTCCCCAAGCCTGATGGACCTCGGGTTAACCCGCTGTCCGAATTCCAGTTGCTCTCTTGTTGTTCGCGGCAGCGTGACACCGAATGCATCGTTCATTACATTCTGAACAAAAGCGGAGCAGTCCACCCCGCGTCGGGAGTTACCGCCAAGGCGATAGGGGGTGCCTTCCCATTGCTGGAACTGTTGAATCAGCCGGGCTTCCGGATTGGCGGCGCCGCGGGGTGAGCCACAGGTTGTTACCAGCCAACTGCACAGACACAGGCAGCAAAAAGTTATTGTTCGGTGAATTCCGGGTTTCAATAGTTTGATTCGGTCGTAAGGCCTGTCGGCTGCTTTATATTTTCGATGTAGAAGGCACCACGTCGAGCTGGTCAATGACCCTGCAGGCCGGGTCGGGATTGCCCATCACATAAAAGTGTAATCCGGGTACGCCGTAGCCAAGTAACTCCCGGCACTGCTGCACCGCCCATTCCACACCTATTTCACTGGCGTGATCAGGGCGAGAACTCACTTCCCTTGAAAGTGCTCCCGGGATTGTCAGATGGAAAAACTCCGGCAGACGATACAAATGCTTTGGAGTGGTCAGGATTTTTAGACCTGGTATAATGGGAGCTTCGATGCCGGCTTCCCGGCAAAGTTCAACAAACCTGAAAAAGCCAGGATTGTCGAAAAACATCTGGGTGACGATATAGTCGGCACCGGCTTCCACTTTCTCCTTCAGTCTTGCGATATCAAAGGCCAGGTTGGGGGCTTGAATATGCTTTTCGGGGTACCCACCCACACCGATGCAAAAATCGGTCTCATCCGCGTCAATCAGCTTCTCCAGATAAACGCCACTGTTCATCCGGGTAATCTGGCGGACCAGGTCCACCGCATATTTGTTGATTCCACGGGTTTTCTGGATCGGTTTCTGATACCCGATGTCATCGCCCCGAATGGCCAATACATTCTCAAAGCCGAGGTAGTTGAGCTCTATAAGAGCGTCTTCAGTCTCTTCCTGGGTAAAACCTTTGCAGATCAGGTGCGGAACGGGATCGACATTGTACCGGTGCTTGATGGCGGCACAGAGTCCGATCGTGCCCGGACGTTTGCGGCGGGTGTAACGTTTAACGGATCCGTCAGGCAACTCCTCATAGTAAGCCTCAGCTGCATGGGATGTTACGTCGATAAACGGTGGCTTATACTTATTGAGTTCATCCAGTGATTCAAATACACGACTAATGGACCCGCCCCGTTTCGGAGGAATAATCTCAAAAGAGATCAGCGGTTCATTGGTGTTATTGTAATGCTCTGTTACTTTCATCTGTTTATTTTTTTTATTTCTTAAGGACAGATGTAATGTCCATGACGGAAATAATCATGCTCCTGCGTGTCAGAAGCTACGGTAATGGAAGTTTCATATTCTGAGGCTACACTTCAGTGTACAAGTTCGTAAATTACAACTATTATCGGTAATAGTCATATCACACGGTTTTTGATAAACAACATATTAAGTATTACAGGATTGTATAAATAATGAGAAAACTTTTGGTAAACATCGACCACGTCGCCACTATTCGCAATGCCCGGGGAGAGGGCGTTCCTGATCCCGTAGAGGCTGCCAAAGTGTCGGAACGGGCAGGTGCGGCCGGGATCGTGTTTCATCTGCGGGAAGACCGGAGGCATATCCGCGATGACGACGTGTACCGACTGAAAGAAACAGTTCAGGGGCTTTTTGATTTTGAAATGGCCGCTACTGATGAAATGTTGAAAATCTGTACCGGGATAAAAGCAGATCTGGCAACGCTGGTGCCGGAGAGTCGACAGGAATTGACTACCGAAGGGGGGTTGAACATGAAGTTACTCCGGGAGGATTTCCGCGACCGGGTGCTTCCCTGGCTCCACGATGAAGGAGTTGCCGTCAGCCTGTTTATCGACCCGGAGAAAGCGGATATTGAAATAGCAGCCGAACTTGGTGTTGAAGCGGTCGAGCTGCACACAGGAACCTATGCCAATGCCACCACCTCACAGGCACAAACCCGTGAACTGGAACGACTCAGGGAAGCCGCTATCCTTGCTCACGAATTGGGTATTCGGGTGAACGCCGGACACGGACTCAATTTCGAAAATATCACACCGCTTCTGAACACAGTACCAAATCTGCAGGATATCAGTATCGGACATGCACTTATTGCCGATGCGCTTTTTAACGGACTGGAAAACACGGTTCGAAAGATGGCCGATGTCATTGCCGGAAAAATGTCACACAATACCGGAGGCCAGGAGGCTGCCGGATGAGCGAATGCAGAGAAAATACCAAACAAGTAAAGGATAGTGCCCCCACTTCCGGCAAGACACCCGAAAAAGTTCCTGTTACAGAGTCTGTGGAGCAGGAACCGACCCACCGGTCCGGATTTGTCGGTATCATCGGCTTGCCCAACGCTGGTAAATCGACGTTGTTTAATCGTCTTCTCGGGCAAAAACTCTCCATCATCACGCATAAAGCGCAGACGACCCGTCACAGGATACAGGGATTTTATTCGGACGATCATTGTCAGATTATTTTTCTCGATACTCCCGGCATCATACAGCCGACATATTTGCTGCAGGAGCGAATGATGGATCAGGTCAGCCGGTTGCGAACCGATGCCGATCTGCTGCTGCATATCGTCGATGGATGGCAGCTGCCTGATTCCTCTGATATTGTATATGACACACTCCGGGAGCTCAAGCTGCCTGTGATACTGATCGTAAATAAAATTGACACATTGACTTCTGATAAAGTCGGGGTGGCCGTGGATGCCTGTTTAAAGCATTATGATTATGTTGACTGGGTGACGATATCCGCTTTGGATGGAAAAGGTGTCGATACACTCATCGGGAAAGTAAAAAGCCGGCTGCCAGAAGGCCCTGCATTCTATTCCAAGGAGGAGGCGAGTGATCAATCGATGCGGTTTTTTGTATCGGAACTGATCCGGGAGCAACTTTTTCTACTCTATCAGCAGGAAATTCCGTACTCGTGCGCTGTGAATATCACGGCTTACGAGGAAGGGGAGAAGATGGACAGGATACACGCAGAGATCGTCGTGAACAGAAATTCACAAAAAGGGATACTCATCGGGAAAAAAGGCAGTAAGATGAAAGAACTTGGCATCCGGTCCCGCCAATCGATTGAAGCATTCACGGGAAAGAAGACTCACCTGGAGCTGTTTGTAAAAGTACGAGAGAAATGGCGCGACAATGAAACGTTTTTGAAGAGCTACGGTTACCGGTAGAGGTTATTTATTGCGGATCACATCTGTCCAAAACGATTGAATAAATAAAAAATGCCAGTGTGAGGCCCGAAAGCTCGGACTTTTTTATTTTTTAGGATACTCCAAACATCCTAAACCCACACTGGCTATGACAAATG
>SLQC01000277.1 GCA_007131625.1 Balneolales bacterium
GGCGAATATCTTTGTTAAAGCAAAGGGAATTTTCTTGTTTTGCAAAGTTGGCAAAAAAGTTCTATGATTATAAACACTTTTTATAAAACTGTCCGATTAACAGTTGGGTAAAACAATGAAAAAGAGAAGAAGCAGCTGGACATTGAGCTCCGTGTTATCCCTTTTTCTTGTACTTCTTCTGATAAGCTGCAAAGAAAAAGCGGCTCTGGATAAGCCTAGGCCGAATGTGCTGTTCATCGCTATGGATGATCTGAATAATGAGTATTTGGGTGCTCTTGGAGCGGATTTCGTACAAACTCCGTATCTGGATGACTTCTCCGGGGAAGCAAGGCTGTTCAGCCGGCACTATATCCAGGTACCATCATGCGGGCCTGCGCGGGCGGCATTGCTGCGAGGGAAGCGACCGACTGATGAGTCCTTCCTGCCAAATAGTGCCATTCTGAATACATATGAAGAATGGGAAATTCAGAGCCTTCCACGATGGTTCAAAGACCACGGATACAAGACACTTTCATTGGGTAAAATTTCGCACTATCCGGGTGGATTAGCAGGAGAGGGCTGGGCTGAAGTGCCAGAAGAGATGCCTGGCGCGTGGGACCGGGCGTGGGTTCCCGAAAACGCTCCGTGGGAAACCCCCGAGGGTATGATGCATGGCTATGCCAACGGAGTGCCGCGTGACAGGGGCCATTCCCCAGCATGGGAAGCTTTTGACGGGCCGGATACCACATATCCGGATGGGTGGGTAGCCATGGAGGCTGTTGAGGTTCTGGAGGAATTGTCACAGGCCGAAAGTCCATGGTTTTTTTGTGTCGGGTTCTTTAAGCCGCACCTGCCTTTTGCTGCACCCAAAAAGTACTTCGACATCTATGATCCCCATGACATACCCGTCCCGGAAGATACGGTACGGCATCCGGAACCTTCGAGCTGGCATCCGAGCAACGAAATGATGAGGAATTACGGCCAGCACACCGGCCATCCTCAGACCGATCAGGTATACGCACGACAGCTTAGATTGGCATATGCCGCAGCTACTACCTATGTAGATGCACAGGTTGGACAGGTATTGGAGGCTTTCAAGAAGCTCGGACTCGATGAAAATACGATTGTAATCATCTGGAGCGACCACGGGTTCGCCCTGGGCCATCAAGGAATTTGGGGAAAGCATTCCCTGTATGAAGTGGCACTTAAATCGCCGTTGATAATCCGATTTCCGGGTATGGGACGACCGGGTGAGATATCGGATGCGATTGTGGAGGCGGTGGATGTGTACCCGACTCTAACCGACCTGGCGGGACTACCGACACCCGGGGATCTACATGGTAATAGTCTCAGGCCCCAGCTTGAGAACCCCGGAGAGCCGTCGTCAAAACCGGCGTTTGCATTTTATGGAAGAGGCCAGACATCGGTGAGAGTTGACGAATGGCGTCTGCTCCAGCATCGGGACGACGATAACATTTTGGGATACGAACTCTTTGACTTTCGTAACAATGATGAAGGCATCCGCATGAATCCGGATGATTATCCCGCTGTGATCAGCGAGTTGTCAGAGCATTTTAAATCATTGCCTTGGATTTCCAGGTAGATGTAATCATCTCAGTGCTTTTTCGACCATGTTCTTTGTTGATTCAGACATGTCGATGTTCAGGGCAACCTCCCGACCCTTTACAGACATTTTTCGCCAGGTTTTTTTTATAATCCCAATCAACTTCTCATCATCATGCTTTTTAGCAAAGTCGTCGAAATAAAAATCCAGAAAAACCAGGCAGATCACGTCTTCAAGCAGTTGTGTTTCAGGATCGGATTTTAACCCTTTTTTCATGACCAGGTCCTGTACACGTCGAATGGTTTCGTCATCGTAGCCGACTTCCTGCAAGATGGATTCGGCACGATCGGCATGAAATTTTTTCAGATCATTCCGCCATTTCAGGTAGCCGGGACGGTCCATCGGGTACGATTCTCGAGGAATTACCCATCTTTCAATGTGCTGACATCGGGCCGCCAGTTTGAGCGGTTCTGAGGCATCGGGTTCAAGCTTGTCAAGCCACTCCGTCATGCGCCTCGAATAGAGTAATTCTTTCGGGAAATCCTCATTATTAGCGACATCCTTGTTGGGATCTTTACTGTTGGCGTTGTCGAATGTGTCGATAGCTTTTTGAAACCGGGCAGTAATCATTACTTCAGGAATATAATTTTCTTAAAACCCAAACAGCACATTTAATGGCACGAATGGTCCATCATGTTTGGATTCATTATCCAATTAATGTAAATATCCTGAAACTCATATTCCAGGCCGAATCCTAAAAGCTGCTTTTGGCTTTTCTGCCGGTAATGGTTTTACGTGCGGACCCGTTCGGACCATCTACTTCGATGGTGATCTGAGCAGGTGTATCGTTGTCAACTTCAGGATTGGCATCGTCGATAATGAATGTATAATCGGACAGTTCTGACAAATTGCTGAAAGCTGGATTCGGATTACCCACTGTAATATTCACATCACCGAGGACAGTGATTTCATCTCCTTCCACAGTTACCTGAATCGTGGTACCGGGAACCATCGGATTGCCGTTAAAATCCTTTACGGAATAGTGGAAGGTTTCGTCGCCGGCATTCGGAATGTCGAATGTCTCCGGAGTAACGGTGATTATGGGTGAACCGGAGAACATCACACCCATGGAGGCCTCAACGGTCTGGTTGTTGTCATCAACCGTGGTTGCAGTAACGGTACCGATGCCGCCGGCAGGAACCGGATTCCCGATGATCATGTCGGTGGATGCACGGCCACTGGAAGTATGGGCCGATCCGTGAATAATACCAATATTGGTATTTAAGTAGATAGCTGTGCCGTCGGGCACCCAATTTCCGTATCGGTCACCGACACCTACGGAGATTGTATGATCACCTCCGGTATGCATCGCGAAGTTCCGACTGTCGCTGTATATCGTGAAATGATTCTGACTCGGCAGTCCGGCATGTATGACAATAGAAACAGGTTGCGAGCGGACTGTCGAACCGTCCTCTTTGGCGAACTCGGCAATAACCTGAACAACTCCAGCCCTTGTGCCGCTGATGACAGTTGCCACCGCCTGGCCTTCGCGATTGGTGGTGACCGGTATATCAGTTAAATGCTCTCCACCATCGGGGTTGTTGCCAAAACGGAAAGATACATCGACACTGTTTTCGGATGTGAGCGGATTTCCATTAATATCCACAACCTGAAACATCATTTTTGTGTTCTCTATCTGGCCGGTTCTCTGTACAACGATGTCAGTTTCTGATACGTGGGCAAGATGGATGGATGCCGGCTCTGCCGTCTGAATTTCCGGTGCCTCATAGCGCAGTTGCCGGGTTTTTAATCCGTTTGGCCCTTCTGTTGCAATCGTGACAGTTACATCCTGCGTGATCGGTATACGATCCGGATTGCGGAGGATAAAACTGAACTCGGTCGACTCCGGTCCACTTAGATGGGTGTCTGGAAGCGTTATCTCGGTGAATCCGCTCACTTCAAGTTCCGGATGATCAACATCCACCGTCAGGGTGGTTCCTTCAGAAAGCGGGTTCCCGTTTTCATCCGCAAGAGTGATTTCAAACGTCTTCGAAGTAAAATCATTCAGATCGAATGACTCGGGATTAATGGAAAGCTGCGGTTTGCCTGTGAAGAAAAGTTCAATTTCCCTGCTCAGTTTTACGCTGTTTTCATCAACCGTCTCCACACGAACCGTTGCAGGTCCGGGAGAGTCGTTGTTTGTCAGGAGGTTTGACGCGGCAAATCCATGAACATCGGTTGATGCCGAACCGTTTATGACCCCCCTGCTGGTGGAAAAATAGACCGCAGTTCCCTCAATGACGGTATTTCCATATTTGTCGCCCAGAAGAGCTGATATGGAGTTGGCCTCAGAGGTTGCGGATGGAATATTTCTACGCTCGGTCCGAACCTCAAAGTGGTTATCGTCCGGCAAGCCGCCGCTGATACTGATAGCAACAGGTTTGGACTGCATTGTGTTACCATCGCGGGTGAAGGAAGCGCGCAATTGAACAACGCCGGCCGCTGTTCCGCTGGTGAGTGACGCACGAGCGACCCCTCTGTCAGTCTGAACGGATTCGGGATAGACGCTTTCACCACCATCCGGTCCCGATGCAATTTCAAAATGGACTTCTACGGCGTGTTGATTGCCAACCGATGTACCGGCTGAATCGGTTACCATAAATTCAAAAGCTGCTGTTTCCACACCACCGGTCTCGCGTACCTGAATAGATTCATGGGAAAGGGATTGAAGTGTGATAAAAGCCGAACCTTCGGAATCATCAGGGTCTATCGGGGGCTGGTCGTCGTCACCGTTATCGTCGTCATCATCTTCACCGATTGCCAATAACTTGAAAAGTAAAACTTCAGTATCCCGCTCGGGAATGGCTAAAAACTCCATTGAATAGGGCTGAAATCCTTCCTTTTGAGCTTCCATCTGGAAAGTCATGCTGGAATCGACTTCAACAAGGAAGGAAAACGCTCCGTTTTCGTCGGAAGTGGTGTACCGTTCCGGTAAAGGTGAAATTATCCGAACAATGGCATTTTCAATTGAATTATCATTTTTGTCGGAGACCATCCCGCTGATAGTGATAGGCTCAAACTTGGTCGATGATGTTGTATCACATGAAAACGTTAAAATAATAATAATAAATGTCGCCAGAATTAGTGTGATACGGCTTCTAATGGTGTCCATACCCTAAATAATTTTTGATGGTAACGGAGTGAAATCCGAGCTGCCCGATGAATCTGATACTGGTCATAAAGTTAATAAATTTTAATATTATTAAAAACTGTTAAAACCCTGAGAATCGTGCTTTATCACAGGAATTGATTATGTTAGCAAATAGAAGTCGACAGAACTGGAAATTAAAGCGGATATATAAGCACAAAAGGGGAAATATGGTGCGATTCATAAAAAAGTATCAGGAAAAGGTGGGACTTCCGCCCGGCACGCTAGTCCATGTTGGGCATGAGCGGAGCGATGAACCCGAAATATCGGTATTAGTTTACAATGAACAGACGCTGGAAGAGCGTAAAGTGAAAACCGGCGACCTTGATTCCTGCTTTCCGATCGGGGATTCAACAGATGTGGTCTGGATCAACATCGATGGTGTTCACCGGACAGATGTGATCGAATTCGTGGGTAAGAAACTCGCAGTTCATCCCCTGGTGCTGGCCGATATTGTAAACACCCGGCAGCGTCCGAAAGTCGAGGATCATGAAAATTTACTTTTTATCGTTTTGAAAATGATTTATTACAGTGAAACAGCATCGGAGACGATATCCGAGCAGGTGAGTATGATTGTGGGTCGGAATTTTGTGATTTCATTTCAGGAACGTAAAGAGGATCTGTTCGATCCTGTGCGCAAAAGGATCCGTACGTCAAGTGGACGAATCAGGAAAATGGGATCAGATTACCTCGCGTATGCACTGATGGATACGATTGTAGATAATTATTTTGTGATACTGGAAAGAATTGGTGAAAATATTGAGGAAATCGAAGACGAGTTGTTGCAAAATCCCACACAAGATACCTTGCAGTCGATCCACCACCAAAAGCGTGAAATGATCACGCTGCGAAGGTCGGTCTGGCCACTCAGAGAGGTGATCGGCACTCTGGAGCGGGCCGATATAAAGCTATTGCAGGATTTGAATCGTATTTACTTCAGAGACATCTATGACCATACCATCCAGGTGATCGATACTATTGAGACCTCGCGGGATATGCTCTCGGGAATGCTGGAAATCTATCTTTCCAGTGTCAGTAACAGGATGAACACCGTCATGAAAGTACTGACAATCATCGCTACAATTTTCATGCCACTTACTTTTATCGCAGGTGTATATGGAATGAACTTTGCGAATATGCCGGAACTTGAGTGGAACTACGGTTACCCGCTTGTGCTGTTAGTTATGGCCGGGATCGGATTCACAATGCTGATCTATTTCAAACACAGGAAATGGATTTAGGTTCATCGATCGTGTTATTATCCGGCCGTGTGTGCGAATAGACGAATCCTCACTGGATCAGCCGGATGAGTAATCTGCCATATACATATAATGGAACCTTCTCAATTCCGAACGTTTTTTTCGTCGATACCATTGATATATAATACTGTTTGATCAGGCGAAATACTTCTTTTTCAAATTCGCCGGTTCGGTTTCTTAATCATGTAATTCAGAGGACTTTTATGAATACCGATAATTCTGTAGTGCTTCTGGGATGGAGTGCTCACGCTATTGAAAGTGCACAGAAAATGGATCGTCCGTTTGTGGTTGTCAGTTTTGAGGATTTTGAACAATACGCAAAAGAGAATAATATTCCATTTGTTTCATGGGATTTCAATCAGTGGGGTGATAAGTCCAACTCCCTGATTCTCAGAGAGAAGCTCTCACCGTTTAACCCAAATGTGGCCATTCCGCTGTACGAAGAAACCGTAGAATGGGCCGGAGCGCTGAATACCCTGTATCGCGACGATCCCCGTGTGATCAACAGGGCATTTCTGTTTCGGAACAAGGTTATGATGAAACGCAAAGCTTTGCTGGCCGGATTGCGGGTCGGTTTGTTCGAAGAAGTACACAGCAGGGAGCAGGTTCATAATTTCATGAACCGGCTCAACGAAGCCAATCTCGTGCTCGAGGGAGAGGAAGACGCCTGGGTACATCTCAAGCCATTCAGCGCCGCCGGTACGGTCGGACACAAACTGCTGCGATCACATGATCAAATCGATGAAAAAGTAGTCGAAAAGGACTTTCCGTGTCTTGTAGAGAGTCATCTTCCCGGACAGGAATTCTCATGCGAAGCGTTTATCCATAATGGAAAAATCCGGTTTATGAATATCACCGAGTATGTAAAGCTGGGATACTCCAATTTCATTCCGGCCGGACCGTCCCTGCAATCCAAACGTCCGGAGATCCGCAAGGTGATGGAGAAGCTGGTCGAGGCATTCGGCATCGAATACGGTGTTATCCATCCGGAATGGTTTCTAACGGAGGACAACACACTCAGTTTTGGCGAAGTTGCCTGCCGCATCCCCGGCGGGCATATTTTTGAACTGATCAGCAAAGCATATGGCTTCGATGCCGTCCAGGCGATGATCCTGTGCAGCGATCCGGATACGACCGAGGAGGATATCAAAAATTTCTTTCCGTCCGACGAAGAGCCAACGAAAAGCTATGCCGGAAGCCTCATGATCTATCCCAAACCGGGAATAGTTTCCCGACTGGTCATCCCGGAAGAGCTTAAAGAAGACCCGTATTTCGAAAGTCATACCCTTACCGAACCAATGGAACACAAGGTTTTGGACGACCGGGAAGGTTTTGGAAATCACTATGGCACGATCTTCTTCCAGGGCAACGAACCCGAACGAATGGAAGAATTGCTTAGGCACTATAATGAGATCGATTTCTATCAGGGGTAGCGATATATTTGGATAATTCGGGATGTAGCGGTCTCAATTACATTACCGGGATACTTATATCGTTATGCCGGGATTAATAAAAGTCGACTAACTTCAACACTCTTTAAAAAAAGAATCACATATATTTATGTCCAAAGAGATTGCAGAGCATATTCGTCATAACTTCATCGAACAACTGCGTCAGTTAAAAGAAGCAGGGCCGCTAACACGGCCGGAACAGTCCAAAAAACTGGCCAGTACCGCTGATGTGATGATGACCCAACATAGCGGAATGGCGCTTATTTACGAGTACATTGACCAGATTGTGGATGCTGGTTTTTTTACCGACACCCATTGGGAAGACCCGGCGATCCTTAATTCTTCGCTTGTTGGTGGAACGCTGAAAGCCGGTGGTATGAGTACAATGTTCGAAGTTATCAGCGAGTTGCGCGTATTGGCGATTTCAGAGGGTCGAATAAAGTCCGACGGTATGTCCGAAGTATCTGCACGCGAATTCCTTGAGGAACTGACAGTCACCAATCTCGACCTGCTTTTTCCGGATGCCTCCGAAGAGCTGCGAAATGTGGATGAGCAGGCTCGAAAGCATATAAAGGCACTCTTCGACTTTCTACAGCAGGAATTTATCCGATGGGATCGATTCGGAAAGCTGCTGGCAGGTGAAATTCAGATGATTTGCAATCAGCGACCGATAGTCACTGATCGGGCAAGGTCGATCATCCGGATAATCCGGGAGAGAATGACGCCGGAAGAACACGGGGAACATAGTTCCCGAATCCGTTTTTTTATCGATGCTCTTTATGCGCCGTCCCCAAAGTGCAGCAAGCTGACTGTGGAAGAGTATGAAACGTGGCTGGAAAGACCGGGAATTAAAAAGGCCGATTTAAAAGCGGAGTGTGAAGCATTATCCGATCCACTCCGGAAAAGTGGATTGTCGTCACAGTATCATGCTCTGCTTGTACAGCGTGTAAGAAACGATCCGGAACTGTTGGGAATGGCTCTCGGATTGAATACACATGGGCTGGCTGAACTTGAAACTCATCACAAAAAGATAAGTGAGTACATATCGGTTGCCTGTCACCCCGATACAAGCCGGTTTGTGTATGGGCTTGCGATGATGCTTGAGCGCAATTTATTGTCGCGTCAGCCCGTGGCGGTGGGTCTTGATCAGTTATTGGATATTGAGATACATCCGGAAGTTGCCGGATTGATAGAAAAATCACATCCGGAAAGCCGATGCACGGCACAGCAGCATGTGTTTGCGGATGCAATCTGCATGCTGGGGCAGCCGCTGGGCGTTGGACAGGGTTGGAATCCAACCTGCCAGTCGGCACGCGGGATGAGTTTGTGGAGCCGGCATGCCCCGGGCAAATTGCTGAGTATGATCCATACGGCGGCGATTACCAACGATCTGGAAATGCGGTTTGAAGGGCAGTTGCTGAAATCTTCGGAGTTGCCCGAAGGACTTATGAAAGAGTTTGACTTTAATCTGGATGCAGTCTCTATCGTTCTGGTGCCGCATCTGGATCGCATTTACTTCGAAATGATGCGCAGGGCGACCGGCCGTGGTGAAGATCCTCACAAATGGGTAAACCCGGCAATGTACGGGCAGTGGATTCCAACCGGATTCAGTACGCCGTACAACTATTTGACTAATGCCATCACCAATTACGAGCAGTTTCTGCGACTTTTTTATGTCACCCATCACCCTGATTACAACGGTGGACACGATCTCGCCTACCCCAATCCCGTTGGAATTTTTCTGACGGCGGCCAATGGCAAGCTGCTCGGATTTCATGCGGTCTCGATCCTGCGTGTGGCATGGTACAAGGAAGTTATGCGCATCTATTTTCTGAATCCCAACAACGAAGGACGCCAGAAGTGGCATTCGAATATCCAGCCGACCGTGGCTGGAAACGGGGAAGTGCCAGGCGAGTCGTCACTGCCGTTTCATCAGTTCGCCTCTCGGTTATATGCTTTTCATTACAGTCCATCCGAAACGGATGGTATGGATATCGTATCTGACAATGAGATAGGAGAGGTGATCGACATCGCAAAAAGCAGTTGGGGGACATCGTACATTTGGCAGGATTTCCAGCAACCGGTATTTCAAAATTTGTTATAAGCGTTCATTCATAACCAGTAAAACAAATACGTTTCAGTCTTTTGGATAAATTTTCCGGAAATATTATTATTTACAGGCATTCTTTTGCGGATTACGAATCTCGAATTCGAATTTTGGAGTTCGGAGTTCAGAAAACAGAGTTCGGATTACGGAGTTGAAAATTTTTGTAAAAAGTATGGTAAAACACTCATCCCGCATTTATCTCAGCCAGTCGGCACTTAAGCAGAATTTCCGATTTATCAGAGAAAAAATAGGTCCGCATCCGATTATTTCGTCGGTTGTGAAGGCCAATGCATTCGGGCACGGAATCGGCACTTTTGTAGCGATGGCGGAAAAGTGCGGTATTCGACATTTTTCGGTGGCTTCCAGCTATGAGGCTTCGAAGGTAAAGGAGGCGTTGGCTTTTGATGATAGCAAGATCATGATAATGGGAATCTTGTATCCGGAGGATTTGGCATGGGTAGTTGAGAATAGCATAGAGTTTTTTGTGTTTGATTTTGCTCAGCTGGAAAATGCTCTGCAGGTGGCGAAGCAGGTCGGAAAGTCAGCAGTGATTCATCTGGAAATGGAAACGGGCGGCAACCGGACCGGACTCCCTTTGGACGAGCTGGAAAAAGCGGTGCGATTCATGAAAAAGCATAAGAAGCACATTCGGTTTGAAGGGATGTGCACCCACTTTGCCGGCATCGAATCACTGGCAAATCAGTTTCGAATCCAACGGCAGTTGAAAGCGTTTCAAAATATGTACAAGTGGGTCAAAAAGCTGAAGTACTTGCCTCGTGTCAGACATACCGCCTGCTCGGCAGCAGCACTTGCTTTTCCCGAGACTGTCATGGATCTGGTACGCATCGGAACAGCACAATTTGGTATGTGGCCGAGTCCCGACATCTACAATCTTCATCTTTTGCAAACCGGTAAAGTCAGAGACTCGCCGTTAAAACGGGTGTTGACATGGAAAACCGATGTCATGCATGTGAAACAGGTGAAAAAAGATGAATTTGTGGGATACGGTACAAGTTACCAGGCATCGCGGGACATGACAGTGGCGGTCATTCCAATCGGTTACTCAAACGGATTTCCCAGAGCGCTGTCGAATCGCGGGCATGTCCTGATTCACGGTAAAAAAGCCCCTGTAACAGGCCTGATCAATATGAATGTTTTTATGGTGGATGTAAGCCATATACCCGATGTTGTGGTTGGGGACGATGTCGTGCTCATCGGTAAACAGAGAAACATCACTATCACAATCAAGTCATTTACTGAAATCTCCAATGCCGTTAATAACGAGTTGGTAAGCCGGCTGCCGACCGCTATTCCACGCCGTGTGGTGCGGTGATGGCCATGCATTTAAATCTGTAATGACTGTTCAGTTTGGTCCGGAATAACCGGTATCAGAATATAACCGCTCAAGCTTTTCTGAAGACGCTACCGTTTCTCCATTCACATTCACAGCATCCATGCGTGCGAAATGCGAAATAAAGGATGTCAAGATGAAGTAATTGCTCATTTCTGATTACATGGATAATGTAAACAAGATCATTTTCTTCCCGATCATAAATCTGACAAGGAGAAAACCACTAATCTGCCGGTCGCACAAATAAAAATAAAGGTACACCCGGTCAGGAATGTACCTTTTACTTGAGTTGAGGGGGGGGGTGCCCCTTTTTTGTGATAAAAATGGTGACTA
>SLQC01000209.1 GCA_007131625.1 Balneolales bacterium
GGTCCGTTTGACACGGGATCGGGTGATCGAGCGTTACTCCCATGTCATGCATATTGTATCGGATGTCAGCGGTAAACTGGTGGCGGACAAAACGGCGGTTGATGCGCTGATGAACTGCTTTCCGGCCGGAACTGTTTCCGGTGCACCTAAGGTCAGGGCGATGGAGATTATCGACGAAATGGAGCCGACCAAACGCGGACCTTATGCCGGTGCCGTCGGATACTTCGATTTTTCCGGGAATATGGATACATGTATTGCGATTCGAACCATGGTTGTGACCGACCATGAAATATATATCCAGGCGGGTGCGGGTATAGTTGCCGACAGCGATCCTGATCGTGAATACGAGGAAACGGTGAATAAGGCCAAAGCACTTGTGGAAGCTCTCGATATCGCACTTAAACTGGAATAGCACTGTGCAAATCGACCTGAATTATACCATTTGAGCGACAAATTATCATTATCAGTGAATTTATTGTAAATGCAATAGTAAACAACGAATGAAAAATAAAACCAAAACAAAAACCATTTTATCCGGTATACAGCCCTCCGGACGTCTGCACCTGGGTAATTATTTCGGGGCTATCCGGCAGCATCTCGATTTCCAGTGGAAAGGAGATGCATTTTATTTTATTGCCAACTATCACTCCATGACGTCACTGCAAGACGGTAAAAAGCTGGAAAAATACACTTACGACATAGCCCTGGATTACCTGGCTCTGGGTATGAATCCCGAAAAATGCACCTTTTTTGCCCAGAGCGATGTCCCCCAGGTTCTCGAACTGGCATGGATACTTGGGACGCTCACTCCGGTCAGCATGATGGAAAAGGGGGTTTCTTACAAAGACAAGGTAGCGTTAGGACTCCAACCCAATATCGGCCTGTTTACCTATCCGGTCTTGCAGGCGGCCGATATACTCATTTACCACTCCGATATCGTTCCCGTAGGGGCGGATCAGAAGCAGAACATCGAGATTTCACGGGATTTGGCAGCCCGGCTGAATCGAATCTTCGGAGGGGAATTTTTACAAATTCCTGATGCCTACATCGTGAAGTCGGTCGCCACTGTACCGGGAATCGACGGCAGGAAGATGAGCAAATCATACAACAATACAATTGACATTTTCGACAGTGGCAAGGTGCTCAAGAAAAAGGTGATGTCAGTTGTTACGAATTCGACGCCGCTGGAAGAGCCGAAAGACCCGGACTCCTGTCATGTTTATGCTCTGATCAGGCTTTTCGCATCCGAAAGCAAGAATGCAGAGATCCGTCAAAAATATCAGGCCGGTGGATTTGGGTACGGCCATGCGAAAAAAGAGCTGCTTTCTCTGATCGACGATTATTTTGCCGAAGCCCGAGACAGACGTGAAACGCTGTCGGGCGATCCCGATTTTGTCCGGGATATGCTTCGAGAAGGTGGGAAGAAAGCTCGTGAACGTGCTGAAGTGGTGATGGGCCCGATACGTGAAGCAACAGGCATCATTCGAAGTTTTTCAATTAATAGCTGAGATGGAAACAAGAATGCCAAGGAATAGCTTTAACGGCCGGTTACGTTCCGGTAACACAACCTGTAACAGCGGCAGTGAATACAGCCGTTCAATAAACCGGTTTCAGAAATAATGGTGTTAATAATTGACAACTACGACTCATTCACATACAATCTCGTGCATCTGGTAGCACGTCATGCAGACGAGTACCGGGTTGTGAGAAATGACAAGATAACGGTCGGTGAGATCAGGGAACTGCATCCCGGAAAGATCATGATTTCACCGGGACCGGGTCGACCTGAAAATGCCGGCATCACCGAAGAAGTAATACGTGAATTTGGTCCTGAAATCCCGATACTCGGCGTCTGTCTTGGTCATCAGGCCATCGGACATGCTTACGGGGCAGAAGTAGTTTCGGCGCCGTCACTCATGCATGGCAAAACATCACGGATTCGGCACGACGAATCGTCCCTGTACAATGGTGTGTCGCAAATGTTTACCGCAACCAGATACCATTCATTGGTTCTCCGGAAAGAGACCATCAGCGATGATTTTATCATAACGTCACGTACCGAAGATGATGTAGTGATGGGAATTCGTCACCGGTTGTGGTCGCTGGAAGGAATTCAGTTTCACCCGGAGAGTATACTTACCTTAGAGGGACCGCGTTTGATTGCAAACTGGATGAACCGTAATCAAACTGGATGAACCGCTAACTATTTGATTCATAAGTAAATATCGCTAACATGTATAAAATCAATAATATTGTTTATCAGCCATAAAAATTAACAATCTATCATGAATGATTTCACACATATACTGCAGCAGCTGTCGGATTCGAAAGATCTGACACCCGGACAAGCCGGTTATGCGCTTCAGGAAATCGTCGACGGACGGGTGAACGGATCGCGTATAGCAGCTTTCTTGTACGGAATGAGTTGTAAAGGGGAGACGATCGAAGAACTCACGGCTTTTGTGCACGTGATGCGTGAAGCGGCTGTAAAAGTGGAAGTTGACCTCGAACACGCGATCGATTTGTGTGGTACGGGCGGCGACAAGTCGGGGTCATTCAACATCTCTACGGCGACCATGTTTGTTGTGGCCGGTGCAGGTGTTCCGGTGCTTAAACATGGTAATGCCGGTGTATCAAGCAGAAGCGGAAGTTACGATGTTCTTAAAAGTCTGGGGGTCCGGCCTGAGCTTAAGAAGGATCAGGTGGAAGCCTGTTTCCGGAATACGAATACTGCATTTATGTTTGCACCGCTGTTTCACCCGGCAATGGCACACGTCATGCCTGCACGAAAAGAACTCGGGATACGTACCTTTTTCAATATCATGGGGCCAATGCTCAATCCCGCCGGTGTAAAACGGCAAATTGTTGGTGCGTTCAACAGGGAAACAGCCAGGAAAATTATCAATATTCTTGCCAATACAGGATCCGATTTTGCCTATACAGTACATGCCGATGACGGACTTGACGAGTTCTCCAATACTGCCGCTACCCATGTATATCAATTGACAAACGGAACCGTGCAACCGGAAATGTTGTTCGATGCCGGGGTATTCGGTATTTCGACCGCGACTAAAGAGCAATTACAGGGTGGTGAGCCCGACGAAAATGCTGCAATAATCCGGCGTATCCTGGACGACAACGCAACCGATGCCCAACGCGAAGTAGTAATTCTCAACGCGACATTTGGTATCCATGCTTCCGGTATGTACACCGATCTTCAGGAAGCCTATTACGAGGCACAGGAAAGTCTGGAGACCGG
This sequence comes from Balneolales bacterium, assembly GCA_007131625.1. Taxonomy (GTDB): domain Bacteria; phylum Bacteroidota; class Rhodothermia; order Balneolales; family Natronogracilivirgulaceae; genus SLQC01. Next base: position 3,260 of record SLQC01000209.1, read on the forward strand.
TAAGGCACGGTATGTCCTGAAGCAATTTGTCGAGGCGACATCCGATCTGGCAGCCACATCATAACCAAGTAAACAAGAAATCGAATTGAACGGTATACTCGACAATATTGTAACGAAAACACGTGAGGATATTGCCGTCAGGCGCCGAAAAGTGGCCGGCAGTGATTTCAAATCGTTTGAGGAGTACCATCGTCCCCGAAGAGATTTTCAGAAGAGCCTGTCCGACAGCCGCGGTGGTGTCTCCGTCATAGCCGAAATCAAAAAGGCATCCCCCTCTCAAGGGGTGATCAGGGAGGATTTCCAGCCTGTCAGCATTGCAGAAACATACTGTCGAAATGGTGCCTCCGCTATCTCAGTACTGACTGACGAACCTTTTTTTCAGGGTCGCCTGTCGTATCTGCAGGAAGTCTCTGCCATTTCGAATATTCCTGTTTTGCGCAAGGATTTTATCGTGGATTTTTACCAGCTGGAAGAGGCCCGGGCATGGGGAGCCGATGCGGTGCTGCTGATCGTCAAAATCACCGACGGCTCACTACTTTATGAACTTCATGATGCGGCAGTTGAGTGTGGACTCCAGACGCTTGTGGAATGCTATGATGAAGCGGACTGGGAGCGGATGGATTTTGAGCGATTTTCTGTAGCTGGAGTGAATAATCGTAATCTTGATTCGTTTGAAGTGGATGTACACCGGGGGATATCCATCCTGGCACAGGCACCGGAGGGCGTTGTCCGTGTCTCGGAAAGCGGGTTGAACAAACCAGCTGACTTGCGGACCCTTCATGAAAATGGTATTCACTCGGCTTTGATCGGGGAGCATTTCATGCATGCCTATGATCCCGGGGAAGAATTGGCCCGGTTCCTTAATGTTTTTACCGATACCGGCAAAGGTTCCTGATTCATTCTCTGAACATGTCTACCGGTACAAATAGCAGCCCGAATTATCTGACCACTTGCCAAATGCCTTAGACAAACATAACAAACGTTACCTTATCACAAAGATCTTTTATCATATCACAACATGACTCAACAACCTCGATTGAAACTATGTGGTATTACAAGGCTTGAAGACGCCCGTTATGCCGCCGGCGCCATGGTGGATTATCTTGGATTTGTTTTTTACCCGGGAAGTCCACGCTGTGTATCCACTCGAACTGCGGCCGAAATCATCGGCTGGATCGAAGGGCCTCTCTCCGTCGGCGTATTTGTTAATCAACCGTTATCGGAGGTCAACAGAATCATCGAACAGACCGAAATTGATCTGGTACAGCTCCATGGTGACGAATCTCTGGAATACGCTACTGAAATCACCAAACCGGTCATAAAGGTCTTCCGTATTCAACCCGGATCCGACCCCGTCAAACTCTCCAGGATGATCGCGGCATGGAAGGGAAAAGCGGAATACCTGATGTTCGACACTTACAGTGAAAAGCAGTACGGGGGAACCGGCGGCCATTGGGATTGGAGTCTTATGCCGAAAATACGCACAGACATTCCCTTTTTCCTGGCAGGAGGACTATCCGTTCACAATATTGCCGAAGCAGTACAAATGGCGTCACCCTTTGCCGTAGATCTCTCAAGCAGTGTCGAAAATTCGCCCGGGGTCAAGGATTTTGACAAAATGCAGCAGATTTTCGACACCTTGAATGAATTACGTGAATCAGGGTATTCGGAACCCTGACACCATATGACTTCGCCTGTCTTAATATGACTTTGCCTGACACCATATGACTTCGTATGATTTTACATGATTTTTTCTTATCTGACCGAATTTAACCGTAAAAGCTCACCTTTTTCCAAAGCAATACCATGACATTATCACAAAAGAACCTTGTTACCACCCCCGACAACCGCGGATTTTATGGAAAATTCGGCGGACGATTTGTGCCCGAGATTCTGATTCCGGCATTGGAGGACCTGTTGGCCGCGTTCGAACAGGCTCGCAATGATGAATCTTTTCAGCGTGAATATGAATCACTGCTGAAAGAGTATGTTGGCCGCGAAACTCCGCTTACCTATGCCGGCCGTCTTAGCGAGTATTACGGCAAAGCCCGTATTTATCTCAAGCGGGAAGATCTGTGCCACACCGGTGCTCACAAAATCAACAATGCGATTGGTCAGGTGCTGTTGGCCCGCAGAATGGGCAAAACCCGTATCATTGCGGAAACCGGTGCCGGGCAGCACGGTGTGGCAACAGCAACTGTTTGCGCTTTTTTCGGAATGCCGTGTATTATCTACATGGGTTCGGAAGACATTATACGCCAAAAGCTTAATGTTGATCGAATAAGACTTCTTGGAGCTGAAGTACGACCGGTTGAATCGGGCGCTAAAACCTTAAGTAATGCCATAAATGAAGCGATCCGCGACTGGGTTAGCAATGTGGACGATACGTTTTATATTATCGGTTCTGCGGTCGGGCCGCATCCCTATCCACTTATAGTTCGGGAATTTCAATCGGTAATAGGTAGGGAAACCATCGATCAGTGTCTGGAATCCGAAGGGCGGCTGCCGGATCATGTTGTCGCATGTATCGGAGGTGGGTCAAACGCCATCGGCATGTTCTACCCGATGGCCGGACACGATGAAATTCGCCTTTACGGTATCGAAGCGGCAGGAGAGGGCATCGATACACCCCGCCATGCCGCTACTTTGACATCGGGATTCCCGGGAGTTTTGCACGGATCCATGAGTTATTTGCTTCAGACAGAGCACGGCCAAATTGCCGAAGCCCATTCCATCAGTGCCGGTCTCGATTATCCCGGAGTTGGCCCTGAACACTCTTATCTTCGGGACACCGGCCGGGTTCGCTACGAATCGATCACCGACAAGGAGGCTATGGTCGGAGTCCGCCTGCTATCGTCCCGTGAAGGGATTATTCCGGCGCTGGAAACAGCCCACGCCATCGCTTGGCTCGAAAATCTGTTGCCGGAAACCGGCACGGACGAAATAGTAGTGGTCAATTGTTCAGGACGAGGCGACAAAGATATGGAAACGATCTCCCAGTACATGCAAAATGAAAATCAATGAGCAGAATTCAGAAGTTATTTCGCAACCGCGAAGACAATAGCAAGATTATGAGCCTGTTTATCACGGCAGGATATCCTGATCCACAAAATACAGTGACGCTTATCCATGAACTGGAAGCTTCTGGAGCCGATATTATCGAGCTCGGAATGCCGTTCAGCGACCCACTGGCCGATGGACCCACCATCCAGCATGCCAGTAAAATCGCTCTTGACAAAGGCATCCATCTCGACACTATTTTCAATATGGTACGCGAAGTTCGAACCCGGTCTGACATCCCCATTATATTGATGGGATACATTAACCCGGTATTGCGATACGGACTCGAGCCTTTCTTCCGCAAAGCTGCCGAATCCGGTGTGGACGGTGTAATTATCCCGGATGTTCCACCCGGTGAATTTCCAAACATTGATCGTTTGTGCGAAACATATAGTATTGACCCGGTCTACCTGGTTGCTCCGAACACCACTGACGAACGGATGAAGCTCATCGACCGGGCAAGCAGGGGTTTTGTCTACTGCGTTTCGGTTACAGGTGTGACTGGTGCCAGGGACGGGGCCGAAGTCAGCAATTCGGTAAAGCAATTTATCAGCAGAGTAAGAAAAAATGTAACACGGAATCCTGTATTGGTTGGATTCGGCATCCGCTCGCACGACGATGCCGAAAAAATTTCGGAAGAGGTGGACGGATACATTGTTGGAAGCGCTCTGATTGATTTCATACGTGAAGCATACCCGTCCGAAGATTGGATTTCTCGTACCGGTGACTTTGTCAGGCAGCTTAAAACTGGAAAATTAAATCAAAAAATCAAGTAAGAAGCAAGGTGAAGTTTGGCCGGGAGGCAGATCCGGATATGTAACTGGAATACCAACCTGAAATACGACCCGTATCACAAAATAGTTGTTTGTTCGTTACAGGAGTGCCGAAAAATTCTTATTATGCAACCTGATTTTTACTGCAACTGCCGACAGGACTGTTGTACAAATAACACCATTCCATCATGACCCACTCGAATCGATCATTTTTTTTGATATTTTCTGTTGCTGCACTTTTTATAGGAACCGCTTGTGATGGCGATTACCGTCGCTCGGCACAAGGCGGATTCTCCGAAGTGCTTGTGGTGATGGACTCTACGCAGTGGGATAGTGCCACAGCCGAGGCGATCCGAGCCACTTTTTCCCAGGAGGTCCTAACCCTTCCTAGTCCAGAAAAGAAGTACAATCTCCGGTTTATGGACTTGCGGACCAACCGCGATCTTGAGTATGCAAAAAATTTCAAGAATACCATATTTGCCGCTCCAATCGATGAAGAGAGCAATGTTGGTTCATTCATTCGTGCCGTGATGAGTGAGGATATCAAACAGCGTATAGCCGACGGCCGGAACTTTGCCTTTCCTCTAAAAGACCGGTGGTATCGTGATCAATGGACCCTGTTCTTATCTGCACCGGACCATGAGACCCTTGCCCGTAGAATCCTGGAGTCGGAGCGTTCGTTGGTGGGGTATCTGGATGAGGTGGAAAGGGGACGCTGGACCCGTGAAGTGTACCGCAGAGGGGAACAGGTACATCTTGCCGACACACTCTTGGAAAATCACGGTTTCAGTATCAGGGTTCAGCATGACTATCGCATCGGGGTCGATACGACCGGATTTGTCTCCATGCGGCGATTTCTGCATGACAACGACCGCTGGATCTGGTTTTACTACATTGAAGACCAGGACGGTCTCGATGATATAGATCAGGACTGGATCAATGCGAAGCGCGACAGCTTAATGCGTAATTACATCCGCGGCACCAGGGATGAATCCTATGTTACGACCGAGTATCGCCGGCCCATTGAGACGAAAGATACAAGAATCAACGGCCGGGAAGCGCTGGAAACAAGGGGCACATGGCAGATGACCAACGACATTATGGGAGGACCCTTTCTTCACTATACCATATACGACGAGGACCAGCGCCGAATATACATGATGGAGTTTGCCCAATTTGCACCGAGATACAGAAAACTCCGGTTTATGAACCAGTTTGAAGCGATGGCGTACACATTTGAGACGGATACCACACTCGATCCCGAACGCATCGCCCTCTCCGAATAAACGCATTGCCTGATTATTGAGAGGCGTTTTTGGCTGTCACGCCAGGTGGTTTCACAGATATGGAATTCTGTACAGAGCCCTGAAGCACTCTCCAGCGCTTGCTTACGCTTTGGCGAATCCGCTGATGTCTCTGATTCTTCCAGTACAACAAGCTAATCCATGGACACGCGAGTTTTCTCGGCGATGCGTTGATATTCTATATATTCGTTTGGTGTCAGATCTGCAAACATATAGTTGAGTGGATCAACCGATTCACCGTTACGACGAACTTCATAGTGGAGGTGGGGCCCGCTTGTTACGCCAGAATTTCCACTATAAGCGATTTTATGGCCACGTTGAACTTTGACACCAGGCCGGATGTCATCCGCTGTACGAGACAAATGAGCGTACCGCGTTTCATAACCGTGCCCGTGATCGATGACCAGTTTCAGTCCGTATGTTCCGCGGCGGTTGGCCGATTTAATTACACCGTCGCCGGATGCGTAGATGGGAGTGCCAACCCGGGCCCGGAAATCGATCCCTTCGTGCATTCGATTGTAACCTAGTACCGGATGCCGCCGCATACCGAAGCCACTGAGAATGATACCGTTGATGGGACGAATCGCGGGAATATGACGCATCATTTCCTTGTTTTCATTATAATGCGCCTTGATCTCCTCAAAGCTCACTTTCTGAATATTTATGCGTCGTTCAATGCTTTCCAAACTGGCGGCGGTCCAGCGTAAAATTTCTGAGGTTTGCGCACTATATGAATCAAACTCTGCAAAGAGATCGACGCCGCCAACACCTGCCCGGCGCTCATCTTCTGAGATGGGATCGATACCCAATACAGTCCGGTACACGTCATTGTCGGTAAAGGCGATTTCGTCAATCTGTTGGTCAAGTCGCTCGATGGTCGATCGGGTATTGTTTAGTTGCCGATAAAGCACTTCATTTTCTGCTTTTAGGGCAATTTCTGCAGGAGAACCCACCGAGAAGGAAAGTACTGAGAGAGAACATGCACTTAATACAGTACCCACGAGGATCCAGAGGCTCAGTGTATAAATGACTCTTTCTAAAGGACGATATTCAACCGGAATGAACTCGCATTCCTTGTCATCATAGTAGTAATAATTTTTCAAAACGAATTTTACCTGTGATCTGTTGACAAGCAGCCCAGTTTACAGACTGCGAGTTATTTATACGATTCTTTAACTCTGCAAATGTTATAGACCTTTAAAAATAATCACATGAAAATCAGGCATTAATATAATAAAACTTAATATATAACCATAATATTTCTTAGAAAAACAATTATTCCAGGTCTCCCTCAAAGTAATCCACTGCCCGTTTAATGATGGGACTGCTCGATTTTTTTTGGGCAATCCTTCTCTGAATTTTGTCTTGGAACGCTTCGGCGGAATTATATCCGTATTGCAAGAGGAGGTGGTTCATAGCAATCACTTCAGCAATTACAGTGATATTTTTGCCGGGAATAATGGGTAGATTGATAATTGGAATGTCGACTCCGAGTACCGGTACACTCTCCCTGTTGAGGCCAGTACGATCGATCTTCTGTGAATCATCCCACAAATTCAGTTCTAATATCACTTCTACCCGTTTCTGATAGCGAATAGCGCGGACACCGAACATGGACATCACATCAATAATCCCCAGTCCCCGAATCTCCATAAAATGTTTGTTAATTTCTGTGGGAGAGGCTATCAGTACATTGTTTTTTTTGGTCAAAATGATGACGTCGTCAGATACAATACGATGGCCGCGTTCAACCAAATCCAGAGCAACTTCGCTTTTTCCGATACCCGATTTGCCGGAAATCAAAATACCGACACCATAGACATCCACCATGGAACCGTGAATCATGGTTTGTTCAGCAAAGTGATCTTCCAGTAGATCACGAACCAAAAACATGAATTTCGTTGTTTTCATCGGGGTTTGAAATACCGGGATCTGCGCTTTTTCGGCCATTGCCAGGAGTGAGTCGGGCAGCACATTGTTATCAGTCAGGAATATAACCGGTATGGCGAATTTGGTAATTTCCCGGAAAGACTTCTCCACCGTTTTTTGTCCGATATGGTTGATATACTGACTTTCGCTGTTGCCGATCACCTGAATCCGGTGATGGGTGAACAAGTCCACATAACCGGCAAGTGCAAGTCCTGGCCGGTGAAGATCGGTGTCGGTAACAAACCGATGCCCACACGCCTTTTCGGAGGCGCAGGAAATGACTTCAAGTTTCAGCTGTTTCCGTAGCTGTTCGACCAAAAATGTGACGGTGATTTGATCATTTTTGGGGATGGACGATAAGTTCTCAAATTGCATTGGATCTGGAACGGGTCTAACAGGTGTTCGTTTACAGAATCACCATGGTGGTCAATTACGTGAAAACCGTTTATCCTTGTACTTGATTAGCTGGCGCCGCATGTTGTCTACCGCAGAGCGTATAGCCTGTTCATATGCGGGTCCGGATTCAGATGCGTTGAGTAGATCCTGTTTTACTTTGACTGTCAGTTCGGCTCTGGCTGGTTCGTCATTATCTGGTGTTGGTTCAAGTACTATGTCACAGGTCAGAATTCCATTAAAAAAGCGATTTAACTTTTTGACTTCTTCAGTTGCAAATTCCTGGAGTTTAGGACTGGCGCTGAATTTTCTGGCGGTGAAATTGGTATTCATAGAGTAACTGATTTAGAGTGAATCTTTCTGGAAATATGTCATAATAAAAAATCTGATGAAACAACAGAATTGTAAAATTTTTATTCGTCAGAATCTGCCCGAGGGTGTGCAGTGCGGTAGACATTACGCAAATGCTCGATACTGGTACCAGTGTATATCTGTGTGGCCGACAAATCAGCA
>SLQC01000292.1 GCA_007131625.1 Balneolales bacterium
AACTGCTGGTCTGTCATGACCATTTCATCTGTTTATAATATTTGATTTCTTACGTCAGATGCTCAGTGAACCGCGTAAGCGATATACCAATGGCGAGATAATATTTTTTACAAAGTGGCGCACCCACGATAAAATGATTATATGGCTGTGTTTCAGTGACACCTGCCATGAATGGTTCATAATATGTCGTTTTAATTAAAAGCAGTCACTTATACCACCTGAAAATCGAAATAAAGTACCATGCAAAAATCACGTAGAACTCATTCACAAGTCAAGCTTAGTGATTTTGATAAAAATTAATATATATATATAAGCGAACATTCATCTTTTCTTACAGGTGAGATTTGCGTAAATAGATTGAATGGGATTGCCTTGCCCGTTATTTTTTCAGTATACTTTAGGCATGTTGAAAGCAATCAAGCAGTTCAGGCTGTCACTGATTACTTATCCAATAAAATTTCTACTTGTTTAATATAATTGAAATAATTATAAAAAAAGGACTGGTATTGAAAATTATTATTCATTGATCATGCGGAGAGAGAGGGATTCGAACCCTCGGTACCCGGTTAGGGCACACTCGCTTTCCAGGCGAGCCCGTTCGACCACTCCGGCATCTCTCCGTTCTGTTGAAAAGCCTGGGGTAGCAGGGATGCTAATATATGATTATTAGAGGCTCAGGGCAACAGATTAAACACAGTACCTTCCTTTTCGCCGGAATTTTACCCCCTTCCGGTTTCGAGGTCAGAATTATCGTTCGTGGTTATAGCCCCGGTTTGCCTTCAACAACTTATGTTCTGATGATAACATACCCCGGTTTTGGTCCCGGTTTGCCTTCAACAACTTATGTTCTGATGATAACATACCCCGGTTATTGTTACGATCCGTTGCCGAATGTGAATTGTTGGCGTGTTTGGGAACGGACCGGTTTCCCTTCGTGCTGTGCCGGTTGAAACAGCCATTGTCGGGCGGCATGGAGTGTAATTTCCCGGAATCCGTATCCTGTTTCGTCTACGTCCTCGAACTGTCCCGTTTGTCTGTTGAATTTTCGGATGGCAACTACCATCACCTCTTCCACTACACCTTCGGCGGATACTGTAAACAGGATTTCAATTTCCACCCGTATATTCTCGCGACGGGCTTGCGAGGGCATTACCGGCTCCACAATTCGCCGAACATTCGGAGGACGATCGGGCAGTTCCACCAAATGATCTTCCTCAACAGGTTCTGGATAAGGTAACGAGTAATCCAGTCCTGTTGCGTCCACATCCAGATTATACGACATATCGACCACCTCGCCATCCGGCAGCGTTTCCACTGGCCGCGGAACTGGTGGCGCCACGCGTTCAACACTAACCTGTTGCGATGCAATGATCATTTCCGGAGTAATCAGTTCCTGTTCTGCAAAGCGATCGAACAACGTTCCATCATTATTCCAGCTATCCGGCCAATAGCGGAAGAGCAGAACAAACAGGAGCAGAGAACAAACAACCGCTATCTGAATTCGGATGAAATATGATCTGTTTCGATGTTCAATTGACTTTAAATGCCTCACTTCTTACCTGGTATTATCGGCAGGAGGCTTATCCGGACTCATTTAACTGTTCCGTTGCACCGGTCCGACGTTACTCATATGAATGGTGAGCAGCACGGATAAAACCGTCATGCTCTTCCAGTTTCTTTTCCGCTTCTTCTCTGCTCACTTTCGCCAACCCCATGAGAAGTGCAACCTTTACTTTTCCGCCGGCATCCTTCATCAATCGGGTTGATTCATCGTAATCAGCACCTGTAAACATGGAAATAATGCGACGCGACCGCTCGACCAGCTTATTGTTGGTAAGCATCAAGTCCACCATTACATTTTCATACACTTTGCCAAGTCGAACCATGGCTCCGGTCGTGATCATATTACAGACCATTTTTTGAGCGGTGGCACTCTTCAGACGGGTACTTCCCATGATCACTTCCGGACCAACCGGAATGTCAATCATAATATCTATATCCATTTCGAGCTTAACCTGTTCCGCTGGTACACAGCAAACCATAATGGTTTTCGCTCCGCGTCGCTTTGATTCATTCAGTGTTCCAAGCACATAGGGTGTGCGTCCGCTGGCCGCCAGGCCGCAAACCACATCTGTTTCAGAAACGTGCAATTCTGCAATATCTTTTTCTCCATGTTCCGGGAAATCCTCGAATCCCTCCTGAGCGACAAACATAGCCTCCCGTCCTCCAGCGATCAAACCAACAACCTGTTCGGGCCGCGTACCAAAAGTCGGAGGACATTCGACTGCATCCAGCACACCGAGCCGGCCGCTGGTTCCCGATCCGGTGTAGATCAGCCGGCCGCCCCTTGCGAGCGCCTTGTGTACGATATCCACCGCACCGGCAATACTATCTTTTCTGGTTCCAACATATTCAGCAACTTTTTTGTCTTGCTCATTCATCAATCGGACGATCTCGGCTGGATCGGCAAGATCAATGTGCATTGTTTCGGGATTTCTCTGTTCTGTTTCCAGCTTCTTGAGCTGATCATAAAGTATTTGCTTGTCAATCAAAATCAATATTCCTTGTTAACTGAATAACGATAACAACAAATTCATATTCCATTTTCAATATACGCAGGAAGTATGATTCGATTTTGATATTCCTGCGATTGATTATTCCGGCTGTTCCACAATGTGCAACCCGGCCCCGGCTCTGTTCCGCCAGCATCTATCGGACCCTGTTTTGCCGAAAGCTTACCTTACGAACAGGATTGTCAAGGAATATGACGCCGCAGGATGTCCGCCCAGATCTCCCAGGAATTTTCAGCGGTTTCAATCCAATAATCAAAGATATGTTCGATCGATTTGGACCGGAGAACATCACTGAGCATGTAGTTCAGTTCTACATAGGGGTCGTCCGGGGTGATGATGAGCCTGATATCCGTGTTGCGGATCTCCTCCAGTAATGGATACTCATCCAGATTTGGCAAATACTCCAACGGGTTATTGTAATAGACGTTATCGTCAAAATATTCTCCCATGAATGGCCGAATCTGAAAGCGTCCACCTATGGCGATGCCTTTCTGAATCTGGCTGGGATACTTCAGAAGCAGATTAAGTGCGTGGTATCCCCCCATGTGAATTCCGGCAGTTATGACAAACAGATTGGCCGCCGTTTTACGGATAAACGGAAGTACTTCGTCAACGATATAGTGTTCATACTGGCGATGCCTGCTGATGCGAATACGGGGTTCCACATCGGTGTTAAAGAAGCTCTCCAGGTCAACTGATTCGACACAGAACAACTGATTGTGGCCATTTTCGATCTGAAATGAAAGGGAATCCAATAAGCCGTAGGACTCCCAGTCGGTCAATGTTCCGGAATCACCAGGGAAAACGAGTAAAGGAGTCCCTTCCGTGCCATATGTCATGACAGCCATTTCTTTGCCCAAACTGGGGCTTTGCCAGCTATGCCTCTTCTTTTCCATATCGTCACAAATTATAAAGCGTTGAAAAGTTCGGGAGTACAATTTCCAAGTAGCGGCAAGCTAATATATCACAGACAATTTTTAAAGCTTTTTCGATTTCAGGTGCAAAAGTAATAGCTCTGTGCCCTGTCAAATTGAAAATTTATCCATTCAACAAATTCACCTGCCATACACCGGTTCATCAGGTCTTCTTCCAAAACAACCGATCGTCTCATATTATAGGTCGGCAGATATATACGGTCACGATTGCGATCCTCCCACACATCCCGCAACACATTGGTGAGCTGCATGGCAATGCCGAGTTCCACCGCATGCGACAAAGCTTTGCGGTCAAGGCATTCGAATACCTCGCTGTTCATTACGCCTGCGACCGAAGCGACTTTGCAGGAATAGTCATAGAGATCTTCAAATGTTTCGTATTCGTCAATCACACCACGATGTGGTGATGTATGGGTATAAAGCGGGCGGAGTGTCCGGAATAAAAGTGCAACCATTCGTTTATTCATTATGAGACGAAAAGTTGAATCAATTCCTGAAAAGAATAATCCAGGCGTTATGGTTCCCTATCGTAACAAACCGTTTGCGGAAGGCGTGCAGGCTTTTACTTGTTTAATCTTTAAGCAAAATTGCCTACATTTCCTCATTGTATAGCACAGTATTCCCTGGTTTTTAAAAAAGGGTACGAATTGCCGCCCGAAAAGACTTGTTACCCAGACGGATACTTTATTTATTTCTGTTCTGTATGATCCGAACTTTGAAATATACGGTGTAAATATACGGTGTCCGGTTCCGGCTTGTTTTCTATTGGTTTACATTCTTTTATTAAGTATATATAATAATATTTTACCATTCCATGGCAAAAAAAAAGACCATTTATGATGTTGCCCGAAAAGCAAATGTGGCTATTTCAACGGTTTCGCGTGTTCTGAACGGTTCTACTTATGTCTCCAGAGAGACCAAACAGCGGGTACAAAAAGTGATCGACGAGCTGGATTTTCGTCCACAGGTCAACGCCCGAAAATTGGCCCGGCGCGAAGCACAGATCATAGCCGTTGCACTGCCGACATTCACAACTCCATTTTTCAATGAAGTACTGAAAGGTATAAAAGACCAACTAAAGGAAACCGATCTTGACTTTATCATATACAATACCGGTTCGGAAAACTCGGAGGAAACTTTTAAAAAATTTCTCGACCGTGGTATCCCCGATGCGCTTCTGATAATCTCCATCATTATAGACAATGAAATTCATAAGCGGCTGAAAAACGCCGGTATACCTTTAGTCCTTGTAGGTTCCAAACATGATGACTTCAATTACATCTACTGGAACAATTATCACGGTGGATACCTTGCCGGTGAACACCTGATCAAGCAGGGCTACAAAAAAATTGGAATGGTGCGGTCGCACAGTAAATCCCCTGTAGCCGATTCCCGTGAAAAGGGGTTCCGTAATGTACTTGCCAAATACCATCTCCCGCTTGATGAAAACTTCTTTGTGACCGGGATCACCCGTAAACACTCCGGATACAGCGAGGAGGCGGGTTATGAATCGATACAGATCATGCTGGAACGAGGCGGTTTACCAGAAGCTATTTTCTGCACCAACGATGCACAAGCGATCGGTGTTCTGCACGCCTTGAAAGAGAAAAATCTGCGCGTACCGGAGGATATCGCTGTTATGGGCTATGACAATATCAAAATAGCCCATTTTATCGAACTCACAACCATTGACCAAAAAATGTATGATGTCGGTATCGAAGCTATCAAACGAATTACCGATATGATTCACAACAAAAACAACACCGTGGTTCACAAAGAGATCGAGCCCACGATTGTCGTTAGAAATTCAACTACTCGCTCGTGATCACCCCTGACGAAACCAGGTTCCTTCTGAAAAATTGTATTCGACAGACCTCCATTCCGGATCGGCCAGCCGATTACCGCGGCAAAGTTCGGGATATCTATCAATTACCCGGTGACCGCCTTGCCATTGTGGCCACGGACCGAATCTCCGCTTTCGATCATATTTTCAACGAGCCGATCCCGTTCAAAGGACAGCTTCTCAATCAGCTCGCGTGGTACGGTTTCCGGAAAGTTGCATCTCTCTGCAACCACCATGTACTGGAGGTGCCGCATCCCAACGTAATCATTGCCAGGAAATGCACTCCTCTTCCGGTGGAAGTCGTTGTCAGAGGATACCTTTCCGGACACGCCTGGAGGACCTACAAGGATGGAAAACGTCTTTTATGTGGTGTGAGCCTGCCGGACGGACTGGTCCAACACCAGGCTTTCGCGACCCCCATCATCACACCTTCTACCAAGGCACATGAGGGACACGATGAGGATATCTCCGAAAAGGAAATCATCGAGCGGGGACTCGTCGCACCAGGCCTGTGGGAAGAAGTCAAAAAAACGGCGCTTCAGCTGTACAAAATGGGAGCACAAATCGCCCGTTCAAAAGGCCTGCTGCTGGCAGACACCAAATACGAATTTGGGTTGTATGAAAAACAACTGGTTCTCATAGACGAAGTGCATACAACGGATTCTTCCCGCTATTTCTATGCCGACGGATATGAAGAGCGGCTGAAAAACGACACTCCGCAGAGGCAACTATCAAAAGAGTTTCTCCGCGAATGGCTGATCGAAAACGGGTTCCGGGGGCAGCTCGACCAACAACTGCCTGTATTGCCCGATGATCTCCGTATCTCCATTTATGAGCGGTACCGGGAACTCTACGAAAAACTCATTGGTGAATCATTTGAACCGGTTCCCACGGAAGGGTTTGACAACGACCTGGCCGCGCTGCTCGACCAATACGACTCCTGACCACCAGCTATTACGACTCCTGATCACCAGCTATTACGACTCCTGATCATCAGCTGTTACGACTCCTGATCACCAGCTGTCAGGGCACATTAAGGAATTTATGCGTCTGCAGACTGATTGCCCATTCCGGATATTCCTTTACATATTCCACAATCAACGGAATTGATTTAGGTGTATCCCATTCGGGTTGAAGCAGTTTTTTAACGTTCCGTGAACACTTGCGAGCATTTTTTTCCGCCCATTGCAGATCCTTCCGGGTTAGAACCACCACCTTTAATTCATCCGCCAACTGAAAAATTACTTCCAAAGGCTCTTTAAAACGCTTCGGAGAGAGTGTTATCCAGTCGAAATCACCACTCATCGGCGATGATCCGCTCGTCTCGATATGAACCTGTAGTCCCACTTCGTGCAATCCGGTTGTGAGCGGCTCCAGGTCGTGCAATAGAGGCTCTCCACCGGTAATGACAACGATTCCCGCGCCAGATTGACGCGCAGCCCGGACCAGGCTTCCGGCCGCTATTACAGGGTGGTCGGTTGCATCCCAGCTCTCTTTGACATCACACCACCAGCATCCGACATCACATCCGGCCAAACGGATAAAGTAAGCGGCGCGTCCGGTGTGCACTCCCTCTCCCTGGATGGTATAAAAATGATCCATAACAGGATATCCGGTCTCTGCCCAGTGCAGGTTCTGACCTTTATTATCGGGATTTTCGGACTCGTTTTTCGTTATATCAGTTGTTGCTTGCACTATATTGCCATCTGTATTAATCATTCTTCTCTTTGTGCCAGAAGTAACTACCATGGAAATTTCACTGGTAAAATGAAATCACAAAGATACGAATTTCATAACGAATCACGGTTCCCAAAAGTGCCGCATCATGTCCACCCTGCCCTTATCGCTGAATCTGACTCCTTCCGACCGCAACAACTGTTCCATGAAATCGCCGCCAAACCATGCTTTCCCGGTCAACTCCCCGGTTCGATTTACAACTCTGTGACACGGAAGCAGTCCTGACTGATTGCCGGATTCCGACAGCGTCTTATTCAGCGCCCACCCCACCAGCCGGGCGCTGCCGCCGATACCGAGATGCCGGGCGATAGCTCCGTAAGTCGTTACCCTCCCTTCAGGAATACGCGCCACCACCTCATATACCCGTACATAAAAATCCTTATTGTGATTATTTTGCGTCATCCGCAGCTGATGCTCACCGGCATATGGTTCATTAATAAGTAAAATATCGACATTTGACTTGTTGAAAATTGGTATATCGGCATCTGACCTTAATCGGTACGCAATAAATCCTTCAGGATATCATCCCCTGACCCGTCTCTGTCTACCTTCTCCCGTGCCAGTTGCAACGTAACCATTCCCAATTCCCGATAGATCCGCTCCCATTGCGGCGATTTTTTGAGAACCCCAAGATGTTGTTTTATAGTGCCGGCATCGCCCCGAACCACCGGTCCGGTGAGTACATCAGCCGGTGAATTATACAACAGTCCTTCCACGGATTGCCGAACTATCGGTTCGAACAAATCGCTGGACCGCACTTCCACACCATTATCCCGAAGTATCTGCCGTGATGCGGCAAAAAGGGGAGCATAATAGTTACAAACGAAGACAGCAGCCAGGTGAATAGCCATTTTTTGGTGATTATCCACCACCAGCGGCCGCCCTCCCAATTCCCGGACGATCTGTTTCAGATCGTTGCATAGCCCCTCATTGCCGTTCAGTGTCACATAAGTCCGTTCGAAAGCAGTCTCATGATTCTTCCCGTTAAATGTTTGAACGGGATGAAATGACGCAACAGCGGCCCCGGAATCTGCCAGTGGCTGCAGGATCCCGGTCGGTGTGCCACCCGAAGTATGAACCCAGGCAGATCTGCCCGGATCGGGCAACTTTTCTTTAACCTGCTGTACATAATCGACAATCTGGTCATCGGGCAGAGACAAAAAGACAAGATCTCCCAATTCATCTCCCGATTTTGGGAAGATTCCGGTACTACGGGTTTCTGTTAATCCGGCAATTTTTTCACAATTCGTCCGGGTTCTGTTAAACAGACTCCTGATTATATATCCTTTTTGATAGAGTTGCTGTGCAAGTGCGGATCCGACCCTTCCGGTACCGATGATTGTGAATCCTCTCGGGTATTTTTGTTTGCTCGATTCTAAATGTGTCATGGTGTTGTGCCATCGTGATCCAGGCGGGGGTGTGTGTGCTGCTCCTGTTGCGGTTCCCGGAAAGCTACTGCAATCCAGTGCTTATGAAAAGTGAAAGAAGCAATTGTAATTATATCCGGTCCGATTTCCACCCGAAACCGGAACTCGTCTACCATTTCAAGTTTTATTTTATTCATTGCCATGCGTAATCCCGTCCCCAGGTACTTCAGCACCGCCTCCTTGACTGTCCAGAGTCGAATTCCACAAAGTTCATCAGGTACTTTGTCGTATTCATCGGGATGACAGATCCGACGATAAAGACTGGGGTGCAGAGTGCGATCACACGGTTCAACATCTACACCGGTCTCCCCATCAGTATACAGTGAGCAGATCAGCAAACTCCGGCAGTGAGAAATGCCGACTCCCACCTGACGGCCGTCCAACAGCCCGTACGGCTTGCCGGTATCATGCTTTTTCAGCGTGAAACCGTCGGCTTCGTGTCCGGTTCGAACCAGTAACTGGTGAATAGCCTCATTGACAGCAACAGAATTCTGCTGCCGGACCGTACGTTCCGACCGTCTGTCAATTCCTGCTGC
Organism: Balneolales bacterium; assembly: GCA_007131625.1. Taxonomy (GTDB): domain Bacteria; phylum Bacteroidota; class Rhodothermia; order Balneolales; family Natronogracilivirgulaceae; genus SLQC01. Next base: position 9,052 of record SLQC01000292.1, read on the forward strand.
ATTGTGTTTGGCAGATTGCTTAGGGGCTGATTCTACGTGCGAATCGGTGGCCGGTGCCGGCTCTTCTTTCACCTGATCAACAGCGATCAGCGTATAACCCACCGGAAAGGGAACCGGTGTATGTTTATTTACATCCCAAAGCAATTGCATACCTCTGGCATTATATTTTGACAGTCTACGTTTCCAAATATACAAAAAGTATCAGGAGGTTATCATGCCAGCTGATGAAACTTCATTGCCGAAAGCTTTTTACACACGGATGCATGGTTAAACAAACAGGTGCTCCATCTGACATTAAAAATCGGATTTCTTTCCACTTTTTTACTGTTAATTCCGTAATTTAAAAGTTTATCACCAAACACCTGCAAAAGCAGGTAATCCTCCGCTGTCAAACGCATCAAATAGTTAATATATTCGCATGTACCAACCTGGCAGGCCGTGCCAATTTTAAGCAAGTAATTAAGCAAGTATTTAATACGAATGCTCCGTGTGACCGCTTGAATCAATATAATATAACAACATGAATGAATCCGATCTCAGTCTGACAGAACAAGCTCGTTATCGCCGGGAAAAACTGGAAGAGATCCGAAAAATGGGTTTTAATCCCTATCCGCACGAATTTGAGACAGACCATAACACCAAACAGATCCGGGAATCATCCGAGCTGTTGGAAGGAGACGATTCGACCCGAAAACGGGTTCGCATTGCCGGGCGGATCATGACCCGCCGTATTATGGGAAAAGCAGCTTTTTTTAACTTGCAGGATCAATCCGGCAGTATCCAGGTATATATCCGACGAGATGATGTCGGTGTGGATATCTACAACACCCTTTTCAAGAGGCTGATCGACATCGGAGATATCGTCGGAGTGGAAGGATTTGTCTTTCGCACCCGTACCGGCGAAATTACCGTTCATGCCGAAGCGTTTACTCTGCTAACCAAATCATTGCATCCCATGCCGGTCGCCAAGGAGGTCGAGGAAGAGGGTAAAAAGGTCATTTATGACGCTTTTGCTGACAAGGAACACCGCTATCGTCAGCGTTATCTGGATCTTATCGTCAACCCGGAAGTCCGGAATGTCTTTGTCAAGCGATCCGAAATGATTCAAACCATGCGCGACTATATGCGCAATCTTGGATATCTGGAGGTCGAAACCCCCATTCTACAACCGATTTACGGTGGAGCGGTGGCAAGACCGTTTGAGACGCATCACAATGCACTCGATATGAAACTGTATTTGCGGATTGCTAACGAACTCTATCTAAAGCGGCTGATCATCGGCGGATACGAAGGTGTTTTTGAATTTGCCAAGGATTTCCGCAACGAAGGAATGAGCCGGTTTCACAATCCGGAATTTACCCAGATTGAGCTTTATGTCGCTTATAAAGACTACGAATGGATGATGCGTTTTGTCGAGCAGATGATCGAACATGTGGTCAGAACACTGCACGGCACTACCAAAATCACTGTCGCCGATCACGAAATCGACTTCAAGGCACCCTGGCCACGTATTCCCATGCTTGATGCCATCAAGGATCAGACCGGCAAAGATCTTTCCGGTATGGATGAAACGGAAATTCGTCAGACCGCACGGGAACTCGGAGTTCCGGTGGACGTATCGATGGGTAAGGGCAAGCTGATCGACGAGATCTTCGGCGAAAAGGTCGAACAAACACTCATCCAGCCGACGTTCATCACTGACTACCCGATTGAAATGAGCCCGCTTGCCAAAAAACATCGAACAAAAGAGGGGGTTGTCGAACGGTTTGAGGTAATCTGCAACGGAAAAGAGTTATGCAATGCATTTACCGAACTGAACGATCCGATTGACCAGCGGCAGCGCCTTGAAGAACAGGCCCGCCTGAGGTCAGAAGGAGACGACGAAGCGATGGTGGTAGACGAAGATTTTCTGAAAGCTCTCGAATACGGCATGCCACCGACAGCCGGACTCGGTATTGGCATAGACCGGCTCGCCATGATACTGACCAATCAGGAATCCATCCGAGATGTGCTTTTCTTCCCCCATATGCGACCGGAATAACCCGGGGACAACAAATCGACATACCACCGGAATGATGTACGGCAGCAGCATAGCTCCGGATCCCTATTATAACTGTAACAACTGAGCCTTCAATATGAATTTCAAGTGGTTTCTGGC
>SLQC01000153.1 GCA_007131625.1 Balneolales bacterium
CAGATCATGCCAGAACGGTTCCGCAATGGAGATCCCAATAACACGCCCCGGGCACGTGATCAAAAAAATGCCTGGCCGCATGATCATACATCGCTGCTGGAGCGGCATCCCTGGGAATCCGACTGGTACGAGTTGCAACCTTACGAGCAAAAAAACGGAAAGGATATATGGTTCAATCTGCAACGGCGACGGTATGGCGGGGATCTGCAGGGTATATTGGATCAACTGGATTACCTGCAGGATCTGGGAATAGGCGGATTGTATCTGAATCCGGTTTTCGATGCTCCGTCACATCACAAATATGACGCAGCATGCTATCATCATGTTGACCCGAATTTTGGCCCCGATCCCGATGGCGACCGTGCCGTGATGGCCCGGGAGGTCCTGCATGACCCCTCCACCTGGCAATGGACTTCTGCCGATGAACTGTTGCTTCTGCTAGTGGAAGAGGTTCACCGGCGAGGGATGTACATCATTCTGGATGGAGTATTTAACCATATGGGACTCAACAGCTGGGCTTACCAGGATATTCTGAAGAATCAGAAAGATTCGCCGTTCAGGGACTGGATGGCCGTGGAGAGCTGGGCAGAATGGAAGCATAATCCGGTACAGATTGTACCTATGGAATCAGCCCTGAACGGTTTCAAGGTGAAATCATGGAATGGGTTTCAGGAGCTTCCCGAGCTTCGGCAGGACCGGCAAGGTATTGTTGAGGGACCGCGCGACTACATATTCGAGATCACCCGGCGATGGATGGATCCCTACAAAAATGGTGACACTTTTAACGGTGTGGACGGATGGCGGCTGGATGTCGCTTATTGCATCAAACATCCATTCTGGAAAGCCTGGCGGAAACATGTCCGGTCGATCAATCCGGACGCTTACCTGGTTGGCGAGGTTATTGACTCGATCAATAAAACGCAACCTTTTCTGAAAGGGGATGAGTTTGACGCTGTGATGAACTATAATTTCAAGTTTGCCTGCAACGAGTTTTTTATCTGGCTGGATCACAGGCTGACGGCATCGGAATTTACCGGCAGGCTGATGGAGTTGCTGGAGGCGTTTCCTGAACCGGTTTCTGACGTCATGCAGAATCTTCTGGGGTCGCACGACACAGACCGTGTGGCATCCCGAATTGTCAATAGAAATATGGAGTCAGGCAGGTATTGGAAGGAATTTGTTCAGCGATCCAAAGCCGGGAACGGTTTGTATAAGACGCATAAACCGACTGATGCGGAACGTAGTATCCAAAAACTGATGATTCTGATCCAGCTGACCTGGCCGGGAGCGCCGATGATTTACTTCGGGGATGAGTCCGGCATGTGGGGTGCCAATGATTCCTGCTGCCGAAAACCGATGGTCTGGCGGGATATGGAATACAAATTCGAATCAGTGCTTCCGGACGGTTCCGGGCGAGACAGGCCGGACCAGGTTGCGTTTGATGAGGATCTGTTCCGGCTTCATCGTAGTCTGATTCACTTGCGGAAAGCACATCCGGCGCTGCGGTACGGTGAAGTAGAGATAGTATCGACGGATGATGAAGCGGGTGTAGTCGTTTACATGCGGCGACACGATGATGACGAAGTCCTGGTCGCCTTACATAACGGGGAGGGTGAGGTATCCGTTACCTTGCCGGTTTTCGCATCTCACATCAAGAAAACGGTTGAGATTCAACCGGTGGCCATTGCCGATGCAACTTTGAAAGATACAGCGACTGGCAAAGCTGGCCGCGACCCGTCGGACAAACCCCGCCGTAAAATCCAACTGGGGGCTTATTCGGGAATCGTAATCCCGTTTACCTCATGATCCCGCTCACCTCTTGAAATACCCATACTGAGATTTCATCACATACACAGGTATGTTTGCGGCTTCTGGGAGTTTCGCTTGAGCGATTCACAGGAAGTGTGATTATGTAATTCCAATCCGTAAAGATCACATGAACAGCCATGCGATGTAACCGGCATAGATAATCAATAAAAAAACGCCTTCCAACCGGCTGACGACATAACCGGTACGAATAATAGGAACTATTATCACAGCTAATGTGGTCATTATAATCAGATCGGACAAGGTTATGTCGATCAACGTGATGGGTCGTATAATTATGGTCACTCCCAGCACAAATAGAAGATTCAGAATGTTGGATCCAATGAGAGCGCCGAGTATGAGATCGCCTTGCTTTCTGACACCTGCCACAACGGTGGTGGCAAGTTCGGGCAGGCTTGTGCCGACAGCGACCGCAGTCAGACCGATCACCGCTTCACTCAGTTGGAATAAACGGGCCAGACCGGTCAATCCGGAAATCATCAGTTCAGCTCCGGCAATCAAAAAGACTAAGCCGACTCCAATACGCAATAACATGACACCGGTCGATGCCCGGGTATCAATCGTATCAGGCTTGGTGAAAACAGAGGGGGAGTTACTGCGAATGGTGATGAAAAGATAGGCAACCAGCCCAAACAACAGCAACAGACCATTCCAGCGGGAGAGGAGTCCGTTCAGAGTCAGAAGTGTCACTAACAGCGAGGTGGCGATAAGAACCGGCAGTTCGATTCTCAGAAGACTTTTTTTGGTAGCGACGGGATAGATCAGAGCTCCCAGGCCCAGTATCAGGGCGAAGTTGCTTATATTGGATCCGATGATATTGCCGACGGCGATCTCGCCCCTGTCTGATATTGCAGCAACAATGCTGACGACCAGTTCGGGGCTGCTTGTGCCGAGACCGATTACCAATAAGCCGACGAGCAAGGGCTGGACGCGATATTTGTATGAAAGAGTGATACTACCCTTGATCAGTAATTCTGCTCCAAAATAAAGAATCGCTATGCCGGTTGTTGTAAAAAGGAGATCCTGGAGCATCGGGAATACATTGGGTGGAAAATGGGAGAACTGTCGGTTTTGATGATTTGTTAATAAAACAATGGAAGATACAATATTTTGATGGCATGAATCATATAGTGACACATTTGTTACGAGTACACGGTGTTGTTCAGGGCGTGGGTTTCCGTCATTTTATTTATAAACAAGCAGTTCAGCGATCTGTAACAGGATGGATTCGCAACCGCAGCGACGGATCGGTGGAAGTACTGTTACAGGGAAAGCCGTCCGATGTCGGTTCCGTGGAAGCGGCATGTCGCAGAGGTCCGCCTGCAGCTAATGTAAAAGAGGTAGAGGGTTATCCTGTGGATCCCGATATTCGTTATGATACATTTGAAGTGCGTCACTGAATCAGAAAGAAGTATTAAGGAGTATTATGAGACTTTTTACGGCTATCACGCTGCCCGACGAGGTGCGAAGCGAACTGGCAGCCAACCAGCCGAAACATCCGGATATACGGTTGACTCCGGAGTCGCAGCTGCATCTGACATTGCGGTTTATCGGTGAAATGGACAAATCCAGAACAAGGCGGATCATGCAGGTATTGTCCCAGGTGGCTTTCCGGCCGTTCGATATTACGTTGATGGGTACCGGTTGTTTTCCCGATCCGAAATCACCGTATATACTCTGGATTGGAGTCCAATATCATCCGGTGCTGCATGAGCTTTACGACGCCGTGCAGGAGGAGTTGTCCCGGGCCGGGGTGCCGCAGGAAAACCGTACCTTCCACCCGCATGTGACCATCGGCCGGATCAAGAAAGCACGGAACAACAAGCAACCGGTTGATAACACACTGCTTGACACTGTATTCGACAATTTTTTAAACGGACCACCGCGTCAGATCAATACCACGTTTCATGTTGACCGGTTTCATTTGTATCACAGTCGTGTACACTCAGGAGGGGCGATTCACCACTGCATGCAGGAATACAGGGGGAGTTAAAACCGGCTAACACAATTTTATGTGCCCGACATTAGCAAGCCTTGAGTAGGAGCTTGCGTGGCTTTATGATTTCGTACAGCTCGTTAATAATCCGCTGAAACAACGCTTGAGATGGTGCTCATCTTACGGATAATCAAAAGGATATCAGAGATATGCATATTTTGGACGAATTGTTGTATACTTCGTTGAGCGAACTCATATTTTTGAACCTGGACAAATAAACATTTTACCAAATCATCCGGGGAGTTTTGGAAGAGTTCCGCTAAAGCTTGAAAAATAACTACCCGATATCAATTTTATTTACTGGTGAACAAGGTCATGTCCCTTAATCCTGAAATATTGTCACATCGAATTATAGTGCTTTTATTTACCGTCAAACTTGTTGTTTTAACTGTAATTTTTTCGACACTGACACAGACGCCTGCACGGGCGCATGTGCAGGAAGAGGCACAGGCACAGGTGCAGACACCGATAACAGCATCGCCATCAATACAAGCTCTGACTATGCCAGGGGTATCTGAAAACGAACCAAATCAAGACCCGGAGCCTCCTTCGGGGTATCTGGCCGGTCAGGCCTCCGACCCGGGCGAATCCCACGAACCCGGTCTGCTATTTTACCTCTCAGCAGAACAGGGATCCACAGCCGATTTCGCCGCCGGTGGGCAGGTACTGCCCAATTATCTCAACAATGTCAATGTAATTCCCGATGGCGCTCACGGACAGGCGCTTCAGGCTGAAGACGATCAGCAGCTTTCTTACTGGGCTCCCGGCAATATATACGCCCAGCGCGGAACGCTCTCGTTTTTCTGGCGCTCGCGTTATCCGGTGGGTCCGACTGAATTTCCGGTTTTCCGCGTCGGCTATGCCGACCACAGCAGCTGGGACATGATATGGCTCCGGATCGACTACAACGGTTCGGGCTTTGACGCCTATGTCACTGACGTCGGACTGACACGCACACGGGTCTCGCACTTTATGGATGCATTTCCCGGACCCGATGAATGGACACATATCGTCCTCTCCTGGGACGAAACCAAAGGGATTCGCTTGTATATCAACGGAGAGCTGGCAGAAAGGAGTAGCGTAACAGGTATGGTTTATGACACGGGCCTGGATCAGTTTGGTCCGCATTCCCGGATCATCAGCCCCTATCAGGTGCAGAGTGGATCCAACAGGCGAGGCGGAGACCTGGACGAGCTGCGCATTTATGACCGGATGCTGTCGGATGAGAATATCGCCGAGCTGGCCCGTGGAGAGCAGCCGACGGCGATCCCCGAACTGAACCGCAATCTGAGCGAGCGTCGCTGGCGGGATGCCTGGTGGACCCGGCACGGCTGGAACCGGCCCAACCCGGCTCCTCCCGTACTCCCTTCGACAACGGCCAGGGTGCGCAAGGTGGAGATCCACGATGCCATCGACATCAAACGCTGGTACTGGAAAGCCAATGACGGAATCCGCGAGACCACCTGGCCGGCCGCATATAATATGTCACGTCTGCCAGGCCGCTTTGACTATTATATACTACCGGACTGGGACAGCTACTCGATATCCGGTCAGACAATCCGGTTTGCGATACCCGATCAGGAGCCCTGGAATCATATCGAAATGTGGGGCAAGGCCTGGGGGCAGCTGACCCATGAAAGTGATCACCCGTACGACCATACCTTTGCGGTACGCAACCAGCACCAGGTCAAGTCGGTTCATCGTTTGGATGAGGCCAAAGAGGGAGGTACTATCCGATTTGACAATGCTCTGATAGAGGAGCCGATCGGCTCGTTCATGGTCTATCATGTGGGCGAGGGGCAGGCTCCGAAAGGGATGGCGCAACGCATCTTCACGCTGCAACCGGCTCCCGGACCCGAAGAGCTGGATTCCTCGCTGGACCGGATCACTGCCTTTATCCAGGGCCGGTACCCGGCCGACGAGAGGGCGATGATGCTGGGAGTGGCCGAAGGTGGCAAAAGTGGCTCTTCATCCGGAGGTTCGAGAACAGGCCATGATGCACCACCCCCCCCATCCTCACATCCGTTTATTCATGTATTGATTCCCTATGAAGAGATCCCGGATGCGGGACTCGACGGGATCGTTCTGGAACTGCCGGGCCTGGAGGTAGAGGCGACGCATGATGGTGTATTTCCGCTGAACGTCCGGGTCAAGGACCCGCTCTGGGAGATGCGCGATCTGGTGGATTTCAGTTTTTCCGTGGAACCGGGTCAGCCGCAGACGGTGTGGCTGGACAGCCGCGACCGGATGGTTCCGCAGGGCCGCGGGTTGTATCTGACCATAGCCGGAGCCGGTGCGGATCTGACACCGGAGGCCCTGGAGGGAGCAAAAGTGCGCCTGGTGTACACTTCCAAAGAGCAGGCTCTGACCGAGCATATCATCGACCGGTTCACCCAGCTGCGTGATTTGCATGCCCACAACGTTGAGGAGGGACCGAGATCACCGAGACTGAACAGCCATAATCGTTTTTATGCCGACGTGCATGACTTGTTAGCGTATGATCCGGATCACTGGCTGACTCGTACGTATTGGTATTGGCTCACACGTGATCTGGCCGATCGTCCGGAGTATGAGATTCCATCGGCACCTGAGGGGGTTCCCGAATGGGCACACCTTCAAATCGAATATTTGCGTCAACTTGAGCGAATCGCCATGTATTATATCGACGAGCGGCAAATCAGCAACGGCGAATTCGGAGGGGGCTTGAACGACGATGGTAAATTTGCACTTTTCTTTTCCGCACTCTCATATTTTGGTGTGGAGCCCGACAAGCTTTTGGAGTCGCTGTTATTGCACAGTACCGCCTATTTTGACCAGGAGCGCGACCCCTACGATGCACCCCTGAAGCAGCCAACACTGCCGCTTTTCACCAATGGGCTTGCCACTATACAGAGTGATCCGCTTCACGGCTATGAGGACGGAATCCAGGTGGTCGCTCAACTCCAATTGCTCGATTTTGCCAATCCCCTGCATTTTAACCGGGGTATGGAGACGGCCAAACGCATACTGGAAGACATTACCCAGATTAACCCTGATGGACATCGACTGATTCGTTCCCGCTACTATAGCGGTACACGAATCGCCAAAGAAGACCCCTGGCAATGGAGTGTGGGGGGGAATTCATACATATTGCTGCATACCGCCTGGATGATTGCCCGGCACAACGGAAATCCGGAGCTGCAACAGCTTATCATTGAATTGGCTGACGGCCTGCTGGAGTATTACAAAGAGGACGGACTCTATCCGCAAATTCACTTCAGTACAGGTGAATACCGGGGCGGTCCCGCAACAGGAGCCGCATGGATGATGTTTCAGGCGGCGTATGACTATACCGGTGATGAAAAATATTTGGAGCCCACAGAAGGTCGTGTGAAGCAGAGCCGAACTTTTAATGAAGAGAATCTGGCCCGGCAATATACCGAAGAGGTTAAAGATATGGGGGTTCGGGAATACATCAACACCGAGGGGAGTATCTGGATTGATCGTGTCACCATTCGTTCCACGGGCTGGATGCAGGAACATCGCCTTGGAGGGGTGGCGCTTGAACGTGCTCAAATCAGTTACCCCTGGCACAAAGTGAGCTGGGAGTTTCAAGCCCCGGCAAGCTATGAAAGTTTGGCTGTTTTTGTCCCCGAATCTGATAAGGAAAAAGTTACAATCATCACATACAATCTGGATCAGCAAAGCGTTGCAGCAGATATGTCGGTATGGGAAATTAAGCCGGGAAGTTGGCGAATCAAGCAGGGTGTGGATACCAGTGGTGATCAACAGTTCGATACCGATATTACCGAGACGTTGGTGTATCTGGAGCGGGGTAAATCTGTTGATCTGAACTTTGAGCCTCGCGCTTACACCATTATTGCCATGGAATTGATCGAACCGGCAGAAACGGGATACCATGAAAGGGCGGATCTGGGGATTGGCCCGGACGACATCCGTATTCAGGGTAACAGGTTGAACGTTCGGATACACAGTATGGGTGCCATCAACTCACCCGATTCTCAGGTCGCGCTCATGGACAGGACAGGACGGGTTATTTCCACTGCTGATGTGCCCGAACTAGAGGCTCCGGTAGACCTTATTCCGAGATGGATCGATGTTGTTCTTGAAATTCCGGAGGATATGGATTTAAAAGAAATGGAAATTGTCATAGATTCGGAGAACCAAATGGAGATGATCACACGTGCTAACAATCGTGTTGCCCTTAAAAAAATAATAGGAAAATAAGGTGAACTCAATTGCGTATTTATGGAATTTAATTCTATTTTCGAATACCGAATTACATCAAATACGTAAACAGAATACCCAAATCAGAAAATTAATTCCGAAACTCTAATATCATTTCCGAAACTCTAATATTGAAATTCGAAACCGTGAGCTGAACTAATGGGGAACAAAATCTTATTTTACATATTGCTGTGGACGGGTATCATAGTTGCATTGGTTGGTGTCCAAAGTTTGTATACCTTTTGGGGAGACGTCACCTTTGCGGGGCTGACCGGGCAGTTTACCGGGGTGGTTTGTATTTTGGGCGGGTTGGTAAATATCTGGGTTTCCATGAAAGTGAAAAAGCGATACCATCCGCATGATTTGATATGACACAAATGAGGAGAAATGTGACAGAATCATCCGTATTATGGATTGTCGTCGTTATTGCTGTTGGATACATTGTTGTCGTGGTTTTAATGTATCTGTTTCAGTCGTCCTTTATCTATTTCCCCTCAAGAAATATTGTCCTGACTCCTCAATCGGCGGGGTTGGATTATGAGAATGTCTATCTCTTTACCGATGATGATGTCCGACTGCACGGGTGGTATGTTCCTGCCGAAGACGCCCGTGGGACCCTGCTGTTTTTTCACGGAAATGCCGGCAATATCTCAGGACGGCTAGAGAGCATCAAACTGTTTCATAGTCTGGGTTTGAATATATTTATTATTGATTATCGGGGGTACGGTAAAAGCGAGGGGAGCCCGTCGGAAGTGGGAACCTACCGCGATGCCAAAGCCGCATGGCAGTATCTGACCGAAGTTCAGGAGATTCCGCCGGATCAAATCGTGCTGTTCGGTCGGTCACTGGGTGGGGGAGTCGCTGCCTGGCTGGCTTCCGAAGTGGATGCCGGTGCTGTGGTGCTGGAGTCGGTATTCACCTCTGCGGTCGATCTTGCAAGTGAGATGTATCGTATAATCCCGGTTCGGTTGCTGATGCATATCCAGTATCCGGTAATGTCGTATGTCGAACAATTCACCATGCCTGTAATGATTGCTCACAGTCCGGGTGACGAAGTAATCCCGTATCACCACGGACAAAAGGTCTTCGATCATGCCGCCGAACCAAAAACGTGGATGGAAATGCAGGGTGGACATAATGACGGATTTATCCAAACCGGAGCTGCGTATGTGAAAGCATGGGATGACTTTTTGAAAAATGTTCTGAACGTTGGCAGTAGTAACATGTAGGCAACAATGAAAAATTCAGGCAGTATAGACGAATTGCATACAGTCATAGAGTTAAGAGATCTATGGAGCTGCTAAAATCTTGCCTAACGGTTGGTTAGTGTATTAACGTTCGCTTTGATATTCACCATTGGATGTTCCATTTTGTTGAAAAAACGAATAAAGCGAAATATGCTTGCATGCCAGCAGCGAGTCCGGTATTTTTAAAAAATTAAACAAATATGTTTCAATTCATATGGAGGTCAAAAAAATTTCTGAGATGACAAAACGGAGACCTTGTCTGTTTAACCTTTCAATTCTTCTGGCTGCTTTGGTCACCGCTTCATGTACCAAAGAAGAAAAAAGGGAAACCTTATCGAGCGATGTGTGTACGTCAGGGAAAAAGAATATTGTACTTTACATCAGTGATGACCACAGTATGGACACCGGCGCCTATGGCAACCCGGTCATTCAGACACCGAACCTGGATGCTTTTGCAGCCGAAGGTGTTCGCTTTACCAAGGCCTATGCCACAACCGCCAGTTGCAGTGCCAGCCGTTCCGTTATTTTTACGGGAATGCACAATCACAGGACCGGTCAATACGGTCATGTCCATGACTATAACCATTTCTACTCATTTGACCATATTCAAAGTGTATCCAGGCTATTGGCTGATAATGGATACCGAACTGCCCGTACCGGAAAATTCCATGTAGCTCCCGATCATGTTTATCCATATGATGAGGTTTTGCCGGGAAACGATAGAAATCCTGCTGAATTGGCCCGTAACTCGAAAGAGTTTATCGTGTCCGACAATGACCAGCCTTTCTTCCTTTTAATAGGTACATCCGATCCCCACCGGGGTGGTGGCAGAGCAACCGAATTGCCCTATCAGCCGGACCGTTTTGGCAACAGGCCGGAGGGATGGGAGGGAATAGACCCGGTTGTATATGATCCCCAGGATGTCATAGTACCTGAATGGCTTCCTGACAACGATGCCACGCGGCAGGAATTAGCCCAATATTACCAGTCGGTCTCCCGGCTGGACCAGGGATTCGGTAAACTGATTGATATTTTGAAAGAATCCGGAAATTATGATAATACGCTTGTTATTTATATGTCTGATCATGGTATGGCCTTTCCCGGAGCCAAAACCACGGTGTATGAACCTGGTCTTCTTTCGCCATTGATTGTACGTGACCCCTGTGCCACCCGGCAAGGAGTTGTCAATGAAGCGATGATAAGCTGGGTCGATATTACACCGACCATTCTCGATTATGCCGGTATCGAGCCTCCGGTTTATGAGCGGCATATCGGGCAGGGAGTCATCCGGGATTACTATCCGGAGCAACATGGTCTGCATGGTCGATCATTCCGTCCCGTTCTTGAAGAAAGCAATCCCGAAGGGTGGGACAAGATATATGCTTCCCACACCTTTCACGAAATACATATGTTTTATCCCATGCGTGTTGTTCGTGACCGGGATTACAAGTTGATTTGGAACATCAATTACGTTAGACCCTATCCCTTTGCTTCGGATTTAAAAGTTTCTTCTAGCTGGAGCTATACATCAGAACAAGGACCGGAAACGCCATTTGGAGCCAGAACCGTTGATGAATATGTTCACAGGGATGAATTTGAACTCTTCGACATGCAGCAGGATCCAGAAGAATCCAATAACCTTGCCGGGGATCCGGAATACGCCGATATCCTGGAAGATTATATCGAACAAATTCGGGAATTTCAGCGACAGACCGGGGATCCCTGGTATATCCACTGGGTATATGATGACATGCCAGCTGCCGTTCATTTCGAAGAACCTGTTCTGGATCCATGACTAGATAGGAATGATCAGATGGTATAGGTAAAACCATTACTCTCTTTTTGTCATTATTTCAATTAAACTATTGAAATAATTGGGATAGTCTGTAATTATACCGTCAACACCATGATCATGAGCTGCAATAAAGTCCGGAATGGTATTTTCAGCCACCAGACCCGTTGCACATCGGTGGCCGATTAACTTTACATCGTCCCCTGCAGATCCCCATTAAGAAAGATGACAGGTGCCGAAAAACCGTCTATTAACAGGATCTTTTGGATATTCATTATTTTAAAAATATTGAATTTGATCTCATTAGCTGGTAACAGTAACACAGCACAACTAAATGGAGGGGAATTATGAGCATTACACGTCGCAAATTCTTAAAAACGGGAGCCCTTGTTGCTGCTGCAACACCCCTCAGCTCAATGCTCGCATCGGCCTCATCAAACGTTCGTCGTTACGGAAACTCCGTCGTGAGGCAATCTATCACATGGTGGGTCTTGGCGGATCCTCATATAGGCTATCCTGGCTACAGAGAAAACATACTGACTTCTGTACAGGATGTGAATAACCTGGACATCGATTACGCTATTGTTATCGGCGATCTGTTCGAAGACGACAGAGCTTTTCTGGGGCAGTTTGAACGCGAGTTGAACGAATTGAATTATAAGTGGACATACATACTGGGGAATCATGACTACGATAAAAATACCGGAGCACCCATCTTGCCGGTAACCTATTTCACCCGAAAAATCGGAGGGATCAGAATCATTGCTTTGTCCGATGAAATGCTCGAAAACCGTAGCCACAGAACGGAACTTGGAAAAAACCAGGATCAGTGGTTCAGAGACGTCCTGAACGAAGATCCAGAAATACCTACTCTGATATTTACACATCATTGTCCGATTGCTGACCGCCGATCCGTATCATCGTTTGATCATTGGCTGGCGGATGAAATTGCTAACTACAATATCGCCTTGTGGATGGTCGGCCATGCCCACAGATGGAAAATTGACAAAAACATTGAGGGATATGGTTTTGACCGCATAAAAGTGGGCTCGATTTGTGAAAAACATGGCGATCGAAGGCCCTGTGAAAGCGCCATGCTAACCATTGAAGATCTGGGAGAACACACTCGCATAAGCGTGCGATTCAGGAATCATGAATACAGGCAATGGCTTACCATAGAAGGGTACGATACCTACGAACTGGAAGTAAAAACGGACTGAAACACCCATGGCAAAATCTTTACACACAGGTAAATGGGTATGAATAAAAAACTGGAATATTCGCTTCCGGACACTAGTGAAATTGCAAAATAATTTATGATTACATAATACTTATATCTTTATTCGGGGACGATGAATAACATTGTGGATAATATGAGTATAATCCGCTTTAAATTATTTCTGAAATAAATAATACTTTTGACTCAACACCTGAAGTTGTGAACATAGTGAATTTCGTATCCTGAATTACAAAAAATAAATGTGCCAGTTTACCCACCTGCATTGCCATTCCCAGTTCAGCCTGCTTGACGGCGCCGCTGCCATTCCGAAAATGGTCGGCAAAGCGGCTGAGCATGGCATGCCCGGCATCGCCATCACTGATCACGGAAACATGTTCGGGGTGCCCAATTTCGTCAATGAAGCCAACAAGCAGGGAGTGAAACCGATCATCGGTTGCGAATTCTACGTCACCCCGACAACAATGTCCGACCGCAAAAACCGCGTTCGTTATCACCAGGTACTTCTGGCCAAAAACCGTACCGGCTATTTCAATCTGGCGCGGCTTACTTCACTCGGTTATGTCGACGGGCTCTACTATAAACCGCGCATCGACAAGGAGACACTGGCAGCGCATTCCGAGGGACTCATCGCCAGTACGTGCTGCCTGCAGAGCGAAATTAATCAGGTGATTCTCAAGAGCGGCGAGTCTGAAGCGAAGAAACTGTTTCAATGGTACCTTGATCTGTTTGGCGATGATTACTATATCGAGCTGCAGCGACACGGCTTGCGCGACCAGGATGTCTGCAACGAGGTGCTCATTCGCTGGAGTAAAGAGTTCGGCGTGAAAATGATCGCTACCAACGATTCACACTACGTCGAAAAGAAGGATTCCGAGGCCCACGACATCCTGCTGGCCCTGCAGACAAACGCCGACATAAACGATCCAAACCGGTTCCGTTTCACCGATGACAACAACCAACTGAATCAGGAGTTCTATCTGAAAACTCCTGATGAGATGAAAGAGCTGTTCAACGATTTGCCTGATGCGGTCGAAAATACCCAGGAAATTGTCGGGAAAGTGGATGACATCAAGCTGGAGTCGGAGCTACTTCTTCCGCATTTCAATGTTCCCGAAGGGTTTACGGATATGGATGTCTATTTGAAGCATTTAACCTATCTGGGGGCGAAACTGAAGTACGGCGAGTTGTCACAGGAAGTGGAGGAACGCATTGAACAGGAGCTGAAGATCATCCGGGATATGGGTTTTGCAGGATATTTTCTAATCGTCGAAGGCTTTACGACGGAAGCGCGCAACCGTGGTGTGTATGTGGGTCCAGGGCGCGGATCGGCTGCGGGTAGCATCGTTGCGTACTGCATTGGGATCATCAACATCGATCCACTCAGATACGACCTGCTTTTCGAACGTTTTCTGAATCCCGAACGGGTGAATCCGCCCGATATCGACATCGATTTCGACGACACCGGCCGTCAGGCAGTAATCGATTATGTCGTGGAGAAATATGGTCGCGACAATGTGGCTCAGATTGTGACATACGGTACTATGAAGGCGAAAACGGCTATCCGGGATGTGGGACGTGTACTGGGTGTGCCTCTGAATGAAGTCAACCGGATTGCCAAGCTGTTCCCCGAGCGTCCGGGGATGGACACCTTTGAATCGGTCATCAATCCCGATAAAAATCCCGATACTGCCGAAGAGATCATTGCGCTGTTTGATCATCCCGACATTCAGGTACAGAAAATGATGAGCTTTGCAAAGACGCTGGAGGGATGTCCGCGGCAGACGGGTATCCACGCTGCCGGGGTGATTATCGCGCCGGGGAAGGTGTACGACTATGTACCGGTGGCGCTGTCGAAAGAGAAGGATGTGATCACGCAGTATGATGGACCCAGTTCCGAAATGTGCGGCCTGCTGAAAATGGATTTTCTCGGGCTCAAGACCCTCTCGATCCTCAAAACTGCAATTCGGCTGGTTGAAGAGGGCACGGGAAAAGAGTATAATCTCGACGACATTCCGCTGGACGACAAGAAAACTTACGAGTTGTATCAGCGCGGAGATACGGTTGGTACATTTCAGTTTGAGTCGGACGGGATGAGGAAGTATCTGCGGGAGTTGAAGCCGACCAGTCTGGACGATCTGATTGCCATGAATGCATTGTACCGTCCCGGTCCGATGCAATTTATACCGGAGTACATCGCTTGCAAACACGGAAAACAGAAGGTGGAATATCCGCATCCGATGCTCGAAGAAGTGCTTAAACCGACCTTCGGCATCATGGTCTACCAGGAACAGATCATGAAAGTGGCACAAGTGATGGGCGGATTCACGCTGGGTGAAGCCGATATTCTGCGACGGGCGATGGGAAAGAAGAAAGAAGATCAGATGGCCAAAATGAAGGTCACCTTCCTTGCCGGAGCCAAAGAGCGCGGAGTAAAGGAAATAACGGCAAAAGAAGTGTTTGATAAAATGGCCTACTTTGCCGGGTACGGCTTTAACAAATCTCACTCGGCGGCCTATTCGGTGGTGGCGTATCACACCGCGTACTTTAAAGCTAATTACACGGCAGCCTTTATGGCTGCGGTTCTCACTCACAACATGAACGACATCAAAAAGGTGTCTCAGTTTATAGAGGAGTGTTATCACCTCGGTGTGCCGGTAGATGCACCGAATATAAATACCGGGGAGGCGTATTTTACAGCGAAAGAGGGCCGGGTGCAGTACGGTCTTAGCGCGATAAAGGGCGTGGGGTCGTCGGCAGTGGCGAATTTTGTGGAAGAACGTGAGAAAAACGGACCGTTCACCAGTATATTTGACTTTACCTCCCGCGTTGAACTGCGCACGTGCAATCGTAAAATGCTGGAGAGTCTTTTGGGAGCCGGCGCGTTTGACGAGCTGCATGACAGTCGGGCTCAGTTGTTAGAAAGCCTGGAAGATGCACTCCATTACGGGGCACGGATGCAGGACGAGAAGAGCCGGAATCAGACCAGCCTGTTTGGCGGTGGAGATGACCAACAGTCACAGCAGGAGTCCGAGCCAAAACTTCGGGAGGTCCCGGCGTGGTCGAACATGGAGAAACTCAAGAGAGAGCGGGAACTGATCGGATTTTTCCTGAGTGGACATCCCCTCGACCGTTTTCGGGACGATGTGACGCTGTTTTGTTCGCATGGACTGGGGGAAGAGGGCCTCCGTGGACTTGAAGAACGGGCGCCGGTCACCTGTGCGGGGATTATTACGGCAGCACGGCACACACGAGACCGCAAAGGGCGTCCGATCGCGTTTTTGACGATGGAAGACGAAAAAGGCAGCAACGAGGTGCTGGTTTTTTCAGACTGTTACGACAAATGTATGAATCTGTTGCAGGTGGACAATGTGGTGGTCGCAGAAGGAAATATCACGGTGCGGGACGGGACACCCAAGATCATCGCACGGAATTTCGACCGGATTGAGAATCTGCGTGAGAAAAATCAGGGGAAAATCCGGCTTTGCCTGAATCTTAAAACCGACGATGTAGAATCATCCCGGCTGGAAGAACTGGCCGGGTTATTTAACGAACATCGGGGCCAGACACACGTGATGATGGTCGTAAGAAGCAAAAAGGAGAAGCCTGTTCGGATGAAAGTCCGCAAATTTGTAATAGATCCAAGTGATCAACTTCTAAAAGAGACACGACGATTGATCGGCCGTAAAAACGTATGGTTGGAGAAGCGTTCGGAAAATTGAACCCGGAGTATTACTCCGGCATAAGGCAACCAATGAATTTTCTCGAAAACACTTGCACATATATAATTAATTATATATATTTATTTCCAAAAAGAAATCAGGAATGGATTTGAAGTCGTCTTTGTTATATTTCGAAAGGCGGCAGGGATTCTATTCATAAAATTATCACATAAACAAGACAAAACAATAAATAAGCTATGGCAAAAGCAGTAGAGTTAACTGACAACAGTTTCAATGACGAAGTGCTCAAATCGGACAAACCGGTATTAGTGGATTTCTGGGCAGAGTGGTGCGGACCGTGCCGCATGGTCGGACCCGTCGTCGAGGAGCTTGCTGGTGAGTATGAGGGGAAAGTTAAAGTGGGCAAGGTGGATGTGGACAACAACCCGCAGATCTCCATGCAATATGGCATTCGCAGCATCCCGTCCCTGTTGATCTTCAAAGGAGGTGAGGTGGTCGATCAGATCGTCGGTGCCGTGCCCAAAAACGAACTTCAGAAACATCTTGATGCACATCTGTAATCGTTTTTTGAATCTTCGAACTATTTAAATCAAATCATTATGAAAACCCGGCGGCGTCAAACCTGTCGGGTTTTTTTATTGTGCGCCCGGCAGGGCGCATCCACTTGGGAGTGAAGGTCTCCTATGCATCCGACAGGGGGAAGCATTACCCGGGGAGATCTACTGTCCTGCTCCGGTAGGGGTGTTTACAATCGCCAAACCGGGTGGAGGCCAACGGGTGCCGGGCATCCTCGAAGAACCCGACGGATGGATCCGTAGCAAGCTTCGCTGTGTGTTGTGCCGCCAATGGAAACGCTCCTTTTCGCGGGTAAAACGCCTGATAAGAGCGGGACTGGACGAAGCAAGAGCCTGGAAATCGGCCACAAACAGCCGGGGTTCATAGTGGAATGTCGGAGCCAGTCACATGAATCAGGCGTATCCGGCAAAGTTCTTTGAATCACCGGGGCTCACTCGTCTGACCAACCATCACCTGAAACTTTCAAGGGCTTCATGATCCGCCGTATCCGGAACCGTATGCACGGTGGTGTGAGAGGACAGATAGGAGTATCTTTTACCAAATACTTTTATCTTCCTACTCAATACCGTAGAGAATGGACAACCAAAAATATTGGCCTGTCAATGGAATTAATTCAAGCAAGGTATTCATGTGGGGCAAATCAAAGGCGTAATAGCAGCCGGACATGAGCTGACGGTCCATGCTGCCGAAGAGATACTGAGAGACGGAGGCAACGCCTATGATGCCGTTGTTGCCGCTCATCTTGCTGCATGTGCCACTGAACCGGTATTGTCGTCACTTGCCGGCGGTGGCTTTTTGCTGGCTCAGGGTCCGGATCGGTCTCGTATTGTCTATGATTTTTTTGCACAGACACCGTGCCGATGCAGGTCTTACCCTGAGGTGAATTTTTTTCCGATTTCCGCCGATTTCGGAGAGACCTCTCAGGAGTTTCATATCGGGATGGGATCATTTGCAACCCCCGGGACCATTTCCGGACTCTTTGCAATTCATCGTGACCTTTGCTCAATGCCAATGACTCGGCTGGCCGAACCGGCGGTACGCATGGCGCGCGATGGAGTGGTCATGAACTCCTTCCAGTCATACATATTCGATATAGTCCGCGCCGTCTACCTGGCTTTCCCGGAAACGCAAAAACGATTTCTTCGGCCCGGATCCAAAACCGACCTGATAGGAGAGGGGGACCTGCTCCGACAGTCCGAATTGGCGGATACATTGGAAACAGTTGCGATAGAGGGGGAGGATCTGTTTTATCGCGGGGAGATCGCAGAAAGTGTGGAACGAATGAGCAGGGAGTTGGGTGGGCACATCACACGCGAGGATTTTGCCTGTTATAAGGTGAATCGACGGGATCCATTGTGTTTTAAATGGAGGGATACCGATCTGGCAATCAATCCCGCACCCAGTTCCGGCGGACCTCTGATTGTATTTGCGCTCCATTTGCTGGAGACAGTTCCACAAGGCTGCTCTTCGTTTGGATCGACGGAATCTTTAATGACGCTGGCCAGGATACAGCAGTTGACCGATTTTGCCCGGCTTGATACGATGCAGAGTACTGTCTCGGGAGATCCGGCGGAAAAAATACTGGAGCCGGATTATATCGAAGGTTGGCGACGTCAGTTCGGTAAAACAATTCATTTCAACCGGGGCACTACTCACATCAGTGTGATGGACCGTATCGGGAATACAGCAAGCCTGACAACCAGCAATGGGGAGGGTTGCGGCTTGCTTGTCCCCGGCACCGGTGTCATGATGAACAACATGCTGGGCGAGTCGGATCTGCATCCCGGCGGGTTTCATAAGTGGCCGGAAAACCGGCGCATCGCATCAATGATGGCACCGGCTATCTTAAACCGGTCGGACGGAATTACCTTTGCGCTTGGTTCAGGAGGATCGAACCGCCTGCGGACGGCGATATTACAGGTGATTATCAATATTGTGGTTCACCGGATGCCGCTTGAAAAGGCGGTGTCATGTCCACGACTGCATTGCGAGGGTGAGTTTCTATCTCTTGAAGTGGGTTTTGACCCGGATCAACTGGCACCAGTGCTTTCGGTCTGGCCCGATCACAAAATATGGAGCGGATTCAATCTGTTTTTCGGGGGCACCCATTCGGTAAGTCAAGGTCCTGACGGGTTTACAGGTGCGGGCGATCCGCGACGTGGCGGATCGTCGAAAGTGGTCAACTGACGCCGGATTGAATTTGGAAATTTTAAAAAAACTGTAATACATGTAATGCAAAGTTTCAATTCAACACCACTATAAATCGCCGGCTATGTGGTAATTGTTATTATGTTAAAGTTTGTGGATAATCAATAGTTAGTTTAATACGTAAAAAAATGAAACAAATAAATTCACTTGCAAACTTTTCGATATACCATAAGCTTATTTGTAGTATATCTTTGGTTCTTTTGATTACAAACATTAGTGTGATGGCTCAGGATGAGCTTAATGTGATACAGGGTGAGTCTTCGAACAATAGATGGTTGCAATTCAGTGACGCCCCGAACTCATTGTATCATCATCTTGCCGGACAAGCCTTTGAATTACTTGAAAATCGAACTGATATTATATCCGGATTGAATACCTTGTCAGATTGGCAGCAGAGACAAGATGAAGTTCGGAAAATTTTGCTTGATATCATCGGACCGTTTCCTGAGAAGTCACCTTTAAATGCAAAAGTCACAGGAATAATTGAAAAAGATGGATATAGAGTTGAACATATCGTGTTTGAATCCCAACCGGAGTTTTATGTAACAGGCTCACTTTTTATACCAAATGGGCTGACACGTAAGTTGCCGGCTGTAATTGTTTGTAGTGGACATCAGGTTGTGTCATATAGAGGAGGAAGCCAACATCGGATTTTGAATTTTGTTAAAAAAGGGTTTATTGTATTTGCGTTTGACCCAGTTGGGCAAGGAGAACGTATTGAATATTATGATCCGGCAACTGGTAGTTCTATCGTCGGTAGTTCTACTCGAGAACATTCTTATCCTGGGGCACAGGCTTTTATTACTGGAAGCTCTCAGGCAAGACATATGATATGGGATGGGATTCGTTCCGTTGATTATCTTCTTACAAGGGAAGAGGTAGATTCATTAAGAATTGGCATCACTGGAGGTTCAGGAGGTGGAACTCAATCCGCCTATATCGCTGCTTTTGATGAACGAATTTATGCTGCTGCACCCGGTAATTATATTACAAATTTCACCAGATTGCTTCAGTCTATTGGTCCTCAGGATGCTGAACAAAATCTGCTACATGGAATTAAGCAAGGAATAGACCATGCTGATCTTTTGTCTGTTCGAGCTCCCAAACCCACTTTGATTTATGCCACTACTCGGGACTTTTTTAGTATTCAAGGAACGATGGAAACCAATAAAGAATTGGAAGCTTTGTATAAAGTTTATGATAAACCTGACTTTTTTGAAATTTCCATTGACGATGCAGGGCATGCTACAACCAAAAAGAACAGGGAGGCTATATACGCATTCTTTCAGAAACATCTGAATAATCCTGGTAATCCGGATGAACAGGAAGTAGAAATTTTAAACGAAGAGGAAATTCAAGTAACAAGTACAGGACAGGTTTCGACCTCTCTTGGAGGAGAATCAGTTTTCAGTCTGAATCGCCGGGAGGCAAAAAAACTGATAAATGAATTACAATATTCCAGGATTGATCTGAACAGTCATCTTCCTGATGTATTGGCGTCGGCCAAAGCGCTCTCGGGATATCAGGAACCGACAGAGGCTGATGAACCGGTGTTTACCGGGCGTATTCAACGAGATGGATATGTAATTGAAAAGTATTTTGTGAAGGGCGAAGGCGATTATATAATTCCCTACCTGTTAATGATCCCGGAGAAACCAAACGACAAATCTCTGCTCTATCTTCATCCATCTGGCAAGTCAGCCGAAGCTGCTGAAGCAGGTGAAATGGAATGGTTCGTCAGAAATGGATTTAGAGTGCTTGCTCCGGACTTAGTCGGAATCGGTGAAACAGGCCCCGGCGATTTTCGAGGGGATGCAAATATTGAAGGTGAATCTTATAACATGTGGTTTGCTTCCGTACTTATCGGCAGAAGTATTGTCGGGATAAGGGCCGGGGATGTTGTCAGACTTACCCGATTGCTGAAAAGAAATCCTGAGATTGACAGGATTTATGGTCTGGCCTGGCAGGAGATGGGGCCGGTCCTGCTGCATGCTGCAGCTTTTGATCAGAGCATAAGCCGGATTGCTCTTGTGGAAACCTATTCCTCATATCAGTCCATTGTAATGAATCGTTTCTATGCCCCAAAATTTATACACAGTACCGTCGCCGGGTCCCTGGAATCATATGACCTGGCTGATCTTGCCGCCGCCCTGGCTCCGAGGAAACTGTTGATGGTCGATGTCACAGATGGAACTGGTAATATGAAAGATGTGGATAGCATAAACAAGGATATGTCGGTAATTCATACGGTTTATCAGAACGGGAATGCCGGAGATCAATTGACTATAATTACCCGCGGAGTAGCAGAAAATCTGTATGATTTATTTTTGGTTTGGATCGAATAAGCTATCCATGTGATATTATTTCAAATGTTTTACCTATTGGCAGTTCTTAAACTCAGCTTTCAGTCGGACATTATTTCACTGAAGCAAAAGGTGCAGAGATCATCAAAAAAGTAATGCAAAAATGTTCAAATGTTGTAGATTGGAAAAACGTGCGAAGTGGATACGATACCAAATACTCAAAGGCGCCGGAATAAATGATTACAATAGCGAATAATCCTCCAAACCCGTTTTTTGTGATAAGCGAAACTACTAAGGGTATAAGGTATTGATGTTACTTTTAAGAGTTTGCCGGGTATTTAATAGTTTGATGAATGGGTGAAAGGGAACACCATTTTTCTCTTTCTTATTGAACAATTACCGGATCACTATTTATTATTTGTAATATCCTGTAATTATTACTTGACATAAGCATATCATCTGCGTAGTTTAATACACCTTGAAAAACAGCAAGATGGAATTCATAAACAGTTTTTCAGCAAAGTTTAATAAGAATACCAATCAGAACATGCAGAAAATGAAAACCACATCAGCGATCCAGACCATTTGTTTGTGTCTTTGCTGTATGATGCCTCCCCTGGAAGGTAGTGGTTTTTCCATGCTCTGAGCAGATTGTCGATCTGATTTTAGAACAAAGCCCGCTGCCTTACCGGTTGCGGGCTTTTTTTTTGCCCGAAACCGGTGACATCGGAACCGAATCACTGAACAGAATCATCCGCAACATAATCCGAAGTATCGATTTCAATGCCTTATGTTTGAATTGCTCGATTGGAAGTCCTGGTTTACCGCATTCATCATCGTCGTGATGATCATAGCGTTGATACGCGGTATTTCGCGACCCCATCACATCTTTCTGATTGCCCTTTTTTCATTGCTGTTAACCGGAATAATTACCCCATTTGAGGCAGTTTCCGGGTTCACCAATAACGCAGTCCTGACGGTAGGTGCACTGTTTATTGTTGCAGCCGGTGTGCAACAAACCAGATTATTCACCTGGCTTGAAAAGTATTTGCTGCCCCAAAAGGGAGGGACCGGCCGAACATTATTGCGCATTATGACCTCCGCATCGGCAATGTCCTCATTTCTCAACAACACGCCGATCGTCGCCATGTTTACGCCGCAAATGCAGCAATGGGCACAAAAGATAGGAGTTCCGGTATCAAAATTACTGATTCCATTATCCTATGCTGCAATTGTAGGTGGAACGGTTACACTTATCGGGACATCAACCAACCTAATCGTATCGGAGATGTTGTCCGATCGGGGATACGGCGCATTCCATCTGTTTCAGCTTGCCTGGATTGGAATACCCGCAACGATTCTGGTGATCGCCTGGTTTGCGTTGATCGGACATCGATTTTTACCCGACCGGACGGCACCACTGCCGGTGGAAGCAATGGATCCGGCTTCCGAATCGATCCAGCGTGAATTCGAAAGTAATAAATCTACCAGTGATAACAAGACAACCGAATACGGCAGAACCCCCGAAAGTTATCCCGAAAGGGCGTTGCTGCCTGTACATGGATCGGGAGCGGCCGGAGCGTCCATTTCCGGCAGTAGGGAACCACTGATGGACAACAGAATATTCCATGGTAATTTTGCATTTGCGAGTCCCATTGGCGGTGATAATTGGCCAAGTGGCGTATATTCGTTCGGGAACAATGCCTCACGAATGGCAGAAACAGCGCCGATTGAAAAATCACAAGGGCGGGTGAACGGTATGGATGGCCCGAACCGGGGGTACGGCAGTGATCAGCCGGAAACTGCGCCCGGAAAGGAGCGGTCAAAACGGGTATTACTGATATTGACATTGATGATCGGCTTATCCGCGACAGGAATACTGCCCGTTCATGTCTCGGTTATGGTGGCGGCTCTGGCAACGCTGTTGACCGGTGTGCTGCCCGTCAGGCAAGTCACTAAATCGGTCAATTTTTCGGTTCTTATTGTTATCGCTTCAGCACTGGGCATCGGATCTGCGCTGGAGAGCACCGGATTGGCCGAGGTGATTGCTTTTTCCGTTATCGATACAACTGCCGGATTCGGGATTATTATCGTATTGATCGGATTATATCTGTTGACCAATCTTTTGACCGAACTGGTTACCAACAACGCTGCTGCGGTCCTGATGATACCGATTGCTCTCAGCACCTCCCTCTCCCTGGGAATCGATCCGCAAGCTGTCGGTATTACGGTGGCTGTTGCTGCATCCGCAAGTTTTCTTTCCCCAATCGGATACCATACCAATCTGATGGTCATGGAGCCTGGAGGATACCGGTTTACGGACTTTTTCAAAGCAGGTTTGCCGGTCACCATCATCCTTATGACCGTTACCGTCAGCATGGTAACCTGGCTGTGGGTATGATGTTATGGGCATAAAACAACAAGTATCAGAACCGATCAGAAACGAAATTCAACAATCATTTTGCTATCAGCAAATAACTCCAATAAACCGGAACAACCTGAAAATGGAAGAAAAAAAACATCAACGTATCGAAATACAACGTAATTCCCACCTCAAAATGATCGAAGAAGAGGCGATTTTTGTCATGCGCGAAGTCGCCGCACAATTTGAGCGGCCGGTACTTCTGTTTTCCGGAGGCAAGGATTCCATAGTTATGGTTCATCTGGCTCAAAAAGCGTTTCGCCCTGGTAATATTCCGTTTCCATTGATGCATATTGATACCGGACACAATTTTGAAGAAACCATTACTTTCCGGGATGAACTGGTTAAGCGGACTGGTACACGGTTGATCGTCGGCAGTGTCCAGGTAAGTATTGACAAGGGCAGAGTCCGGGAAGAGGTCGGTCCGGAAGCCAGCAGAAACGCACTGCAGACCGTAGTATTACTCGATACACTCAAGGTTCACAATGTCGACTGTGCGCTGGGCGGCGGCCGGCGGGACGAAGAGAAAGCGAGAGCCAAGGAGCGGTTCTTTTCACACCGGGATATTTTCGGACAGTGGGATCCCAAGAATCAACGACCCGAACTCTGGGGGATCTTTAACGGCCGGAAGAATCAGGGGGAGCATTTCCGGGTATTCCCTCTTAGCAACTGGACCGAGATGGATGTCTGGCAGTATATCGCTGCAGAGCAAATTCCCATACCGTCGATCTATTATTCGCACAGACGCCGGGTATTCAATCGGCGGGGAACCTGGCTCAACGACTCTGAATTCATTACCCGCTACCCGGATGAGGTCACGGAAGAGAAAATCGTCCGTTTCCGTACGATCGGGGATGCCACTTGCACAGGAGCGGTACTTTCACACGCATCCACACTGGAAGAGATCATCGCCGAGGTGGCGGCGGCCCGGGTAACCGAGCGCGGCAACCGGCATGATGATAAACGTTCGGAGGCAGCGATGGAGGACCGAAAAAAACTCGGATACTTTTAACAGAGCACTCGTGGAAAAATCATACGAATGTGTGTCAAATTATTTTTTCATGGATGTTTCAAAACGGTACATGTTTCGGCTGACGAAAGACCATTTCAATAAAAGCCGTCACATAAATCAGTCTTTCTAACAAATCAGGTTATTATTCGTGAAAACAGCTCAACAGAACAACGGAACACCAACCCCAAAAGAAGACTCAGGGGTAGACGTATCCTATCTGGATATGGATATGCTCAGGTTTACGACCGCAGGCAGTGTGGATGACGGCAAAAGTACGCTAATCGGACGCTTGCTCTACGACAGTAAATCCATTTTTGAAGATCAGTGGGATGCACTGGAATCGACTACCAAAAACCGGGGTGAAGAGAAGGTCAATCTGGCGCTTTTGACTGACGGATTGCGTGCAGAGCGGGAGCAGGGAATTACTATCGATGTAGCCTACCGCTATTTTGCAACACCGAAACGCAAATTTATTATCGCCGACACCCCTGGTCACGAACAATACACCCGGAATATGGTAACCGGAGCTTCGACAGCCGATTTGGCCATAATCCTGATTGATGCCCGGAAAGGGGTGCTCACGCAAAGTCGCCGCCATGCATTCTTGTCGTCACTGCTGCAGATACCCCACCTGGTTGTAGCAGTTAACAAAATGGATCTCGTCGATTATAGTGAGGACCGGTTTAGCGAGATTATTAATGATTTCAAGGAATTTTCGGAAAACCTGGATGTGGATGACATCACTTTCATTCCGATTTCGGCATTAAAAGGCGACAATATCGTGAACAGCAGTAATAACATGTCGTGGTACAAGGGAGCTACCCTGCTGCATCATCTCGAAAATGTTAAGGTAGGATCCCGGAAGAATCCGCATGATTTTCGGTTTCCGGTTCAATATGTGATTCGCCCCGATCAGGACTATCGCGGTTTTGCCGGTCGTGTTGTTTCGGGCAACATCCGTGTCGGTGAGAAGGTGAGTGTTTTGCCGTCAGGTGAACAATCCAGGATACGGTCGATCGAAACGGTCGATGGTTCGGCAGAAATAGCAAGAACCGGCGAATCGGTGGTGCTTGAGGTGGAAAATGAGATCGATATCTCACGCGGTGATATGATTGTGCGGGAAAATAATGTTCCAAATTGCAAATCGACTTTTGAAGCGACAGTCAGCTGGATGAACAAGGAACCGCTACAGGCTGGCAGACCGTATGTGGTGATGCATACGTCACGGACCACGCAGGCGCTGGTCAAGGAAGTCCGGTATCGCATTAATGTTGATTCTCTGCACAGAGAAGAGACCGCGGAATTGCAATTGAACGAAATAGGACGTGTCGTTGTGGAGACCGCTCACCCGCTCTTTTTTGACGCCTACAAGTTGAATAATGATACGGGCAGCTTCATACTGGTCGATCCCGACACGCATGTGACAGTCGGTGCCGGCATGATCAGGAGTACGAGTACTTCTGCGTTGAAAGATGACCCTTCATCGAGAAACATCGTCTGGGAACCCTGGAATATCGATCGCGAAGTGCGAGAGCAACGGAACGGGCACGAAGCCCGCATCATCTGGTTTACCGGGGTGTCCGGAGCCGGAAAAACGACGATTGCCCGGGCGCTGGAACGGGAGTTGTGGGAGCGAGGTCTCCGCACCATGCTGCTTGACGGGGATCAGGTCCGGCATGGGTTGAATAGTGATCTGGGGTTTGAGCCGTCTGACCGCAAAGAGAATATCCGGCGGGTGGGAGAAGTGGCCCGGTTATTTTACGAACATGGAAATATTGTACTCTGCTCGTTCGTATCGCCCTACAGGGAAGATCGGCGCGTGGTCCGCGAAATGTTTCCGTCAGACCGTTATCTGGAAGTGTGTGTCCTTTGTGATCCGGAAATACTGCAGGAACGGGATCCCAAGGGATTATATCTGAAAGCAAAGCAGGGTACGCTGAAATCACTGACCGGTTTTGATGCCGGCCATGAAGCACCCACGGAGAACGATGCCATTTTCATCGATACCGGCAACACCGAAGTGGAGCAGGCTGTCGTTACTATACTTGATAAACTGAATCTGAAATAATATGTAGTGTCAGTTTCATCACATCATGGAATTAGAATGTCCTTCAGGTTGGGAAGGGCAGAGGTTTTGGGGATTTAATAGGACTGAAATCCCCGAAACTTTCATTTGTGTGCGCCCGGCAGGGCCGCTACCGTCCAGCTCCGGTGCGGGTGGTTGAAATCCCCAAACCGTGTGGAGGCCAACGGATGCCGGGCATTCCGACGGTAGCCGATCGCCTGATCCAGCAGGCGCTTTTTGCAGGTGGCTGGACAGGCTTTCCCGGGTGGCTGTGCAGGTTACTCCGGGTGGCTGGACAGGCTTTTCCGGGTGGTTCGGCAGGCTACTCCAGGTGGCTATTGATCTAATTTCTGATTTAAACCACGGATTGCAGATCACATCCTTTACATCAGGAAGTTCAGGATGTGATAGTCAGCAAAAAAACGTTAGGAATAAAGATCAAAAAATGATCGTCAGCAAAATAACATTAGGAAGAAATTTTCAGGAAGTGAACAATGAGAACACTTTCCGAAACAGATTTCGTATTATGCCGCTATCCGGGCGCAAACCAGATGCCACCATGACCTCATGACCCCAAATTGCCTCGGTTCGGTCCAGTGCCCGCTCTCGTTTGCCCTCTCTGAGCAGTGATATCGTATCGGAGTCGACCCACTCATACCATAATGCTTTTCGCTTTTCCGGATCAACAATGATCCGCATGACCGGATCGCGAATGGCCTCGGAGAGATCCAGAAATGCTCCGTAGGCATCATCCAGTTCGTTCTGAAACCGCTCTTTGAGCCGGACTGCCAGAGCAGGGGCGAGTCCGTTTGTTGAAAAAGAGACCGTCAGTTTGCCCTGCCGAACCACCGATCCGAAGGCGGAATTGGATAGTGGAAGATTGTCCATTACATTGATGATCAGATTCTTTTCATGCGCTTCTTTGGATACGTTCTCTGCAATTTCCGGGGTATAATCGGCAGCAACAACAAATGCAGTGTTGGTCAAGTCACCGTAAAGATATGCCCGGTCTGTCCAGGTGATATCGCCATGATCGACCCAGGAACGCATTTGGTCAGTCAACTCCTCGCTGATAACATGCACTTGCGCGCCAAATGAGAGCAGTTCCCCGGTTTTTCGCTCGGCTTCATCGTTACCGCCGAGCAGAATCACCCGTTTCCGGTTGAGATGAGTCAAATAAATGGGATAAAAGGACATGGGTAAGCTGATCAGAGGATAAATGTCATGAAAAAATCATCATCTATTCTCTATAATTCTGTGATCTAAAAGTTTTTATTTGCACTTTTTCGAATGGTAATCCATCCGATTTTGCGGTTACAAAAATATTCCCTTTAACTCTGTCCGACTGTATTACAGCAAGAGCTTTTCCCCAATAGGTTTCGCGGGTTTTACTTTTAAACGGTGTATGATTTCTCAAGTCACCATTGTCCAATCCGATGAGACGGCCATTCCCTTCAACATCAAAATGAATAACGACATCAGCATCCGGCACCAAAATTCCATTTTCATCAAGCAGTTGCACTTTTACAAGCGAAACATCCTGTCCATCAGCCTTTATCATTTCTCTGTCCGGTTCGTAGTAAGGTTCCTGGTAGTTGTAGGATACAACATCCATAACTTCAGAAAAATCCTTTCTGTAATTACGCTCATCATGACCAGGGTGGAGCGAGCATGTAACCGGCCTTGTTGTATCATGCTCATGGACACGTCGGATTAGTTTTTTTAAAACTTCAACTCCCTCTTCAGTATTCTGCTCTCTGACCTCGTTTCCAACACTCCACATCACGATGGACGGATGATTGCGGTCTCTCAAAACCATTGCATCAAGGTCTTTTTGCCACCAGTCAGCGAAATAATCAGCATAATACCCTTGGCTCGCCCATTTGTCAAAAGCCTCATCAATAACCAAAAATCCCAGCCTGTCACAGATATCATAAAAACCGGCGGCAAACGGATTGTGACTGCAACGGATGGCATTCACTCCGAATTCTTTCAATATTTCCAATCTGTACTCGATGACCCGGTCGGGTACGGCTGCCCCCAGCGACCCGGCGTCATGATGGATATTCATCCCCTTCATTTTCATATTCTTTCCATTAAGAAAGAATCCCTTGTCTATATCATAGACAATATCACGAATGCCAAAGGATGTTTCATATTCATCCATCACTTTATAATTCGTCCTGACGACCGTTTTCAATACATACAAATAAGGATTATCGAGATCCCACAGCACAGGGTCTTGAACATCCATACTCTGATCGAAAGTATGACTCGTTCCTGAAGCTATTCCATGTGATAGAAGAGCCCGTGTCACAATTTTACCGTCCCGGTCCAGAATCAGCGATTCAAGTTCGCAGGGAATTTCTTCGGGATAATGATTGGTTACTTTTGTCCGAACCGCTACTTTCGCATATTCATCTGTTATTTCAGGAGTGGAAACATAAGTTCCCCATGTAGTTACATGAAGAGGATCAACGAAAGTCAACGTGACATGGCGGTATATTCCCGACCCTGAGTACCATCGGGATGTGGGAGGGTCGGAATGATTGACCCGAACTGCAATTACGTTGTTTTCATTATACCGGATAAGGGGTGTTATATCGTATTCAAAAGCTACATACCCATAAGGCCTGAATCCAACATGATGGCCATTTACATACACATCACTGCGCATATAAACACCATCAAAATGTATGATTACCTTCTTTCCTTCTTGTTCCGGTAGAATTGTAAAATTTTTACGGTACCATCCTATTCCACAATCAAGAAATGCATATCGTTCGCCACCGGGAAGGTCGGGATCAAACTGTCCTTCAACGCTCCAGTCATGTGGAAGCTGAACCTTTCTCCATTTGGAATGATCAAAATCGACAGATTTAGCGTCAGAATGATCTCCTTTAAAAAAACTCCAGTCAAAATTAAACAGTTGAGATTGCCTTGTCGGGGATTCAATTTTGTCAATATGACTGATATAGTTTAATTTATTTGCATTTACTGCTGGTGTAGCTAATAATAGTCCTCCAGTAGTAATTACGGATTTTTTTAAGAATTCGCGACGGTTATCATATTTCATTTATTTCCCCTCTAAGGTCATCAGTGTTCCGATAAGACTTGCATAATTCAATGTAAGTCATAGTAACATTATGAAATAAGAATTTTTTATTTGATCAGGCAACTTATTTGATCACGAATTTAATCACGAATTTAATCACGAATTTTTAGTTTCTTAATATTTCAATTTTTCAATAATAGATGGTATAGATCAAGGCTTTGTCTCGATCGTCGACGTGATTTACTCGTAGCCAATAATGTCAAATGGAGCATCCATGATAAAATCATCATGCGCCAAAGAGTCAGTGATCGCTGTCATGGGTGTTTCATTTTGCCCTTGGAAAATGCTATGTCAGATTATGAGTCTGTTCCGGGATCATCCGAAACGGTGATCTTGTGAATTCCACACTCGGTTTTCGAGGTTCCAGTCCATCGTCCGGCACGCAGATCATCACTTTCAGCGACAGCCCTGGTGCAGGGCCAGCACCCGATACTTGGATACCCATTGTCGTGGAGCTCATTATAGGGCAGGTCATTGATGCGGATATAGGACCAGACTTCCTCTTCGGTCCAGCCAGCAAGGGGGCTTATTTTCAGCACTTCCAGTTCGTTTTCCCACTGAAAAAGAGGCGTGTGCTTCCGGGATGCTGATTGATCACGGCGTATTCCAGTTATCCATGCTTTTTTATCGTCGAGAAATGACCGCAACGGCAACACTTTGCGAATATAGCAGCATTTGTCAGGCTGTGTTTCCCACAGTTTGTCGCCATAAAGCCTTGACTGCTCTTCCAGCGATACGGCGGTATTGACCCGGATAAGTGATAGTCCGAGTCGCGCTTCCAACTGCCCGATCAATTTGTAAGTTTCATCGAACAAAAGGTCGGTGTCAAGGTAGAAAACCGGGATTCCAGGATCGATCAGAGAGATCTGGTGCATCAGTACGATACCGGATGCCCCGAATCCGGTTGACATGGCAACGCCCTTCCCGTAATGCTCATTCGCCCATTTCAGGATGGTGTCAGGCCCGGATTTTTCAAAATTGGTGTTAAGTTCAGTAATATCTTGATCGGTCTTCATTACAATGCAGCAGCTATGTTTTTTGAAATTCCGGTAGAGCGGATTTCATGGCCGTTGCCCGGTTCAGCTTCCGGAGTAAACCAGCTTAATTCGTGATGATATTTCACAACCTCACCGATGATGATGGTTGCAGGCGGGGTGATATGTGTAGAATTTTGGCGGATATCGGCAATGGTTCCGGTGACTACCTGCTGTTCACGGGTTGTACCCCAACGGATGATGGCAATTGGTTCACAGGTGGATTTTCCGTGTTCTAATAGTTTTTCGAGAATATCGCACAAATTTCGCAATCCCATCAAGATGACCAAAGTGGAGGTAGCCGAAAGTGCGTACCAGTCGTAAGATTGGCTGTCGGGATGCAGATGGCCGCTGATCACGGTAAAACCGGTAGCCTGATTGCGCATCGTCAGCGGTATGCCGGCATAAGCCGGTACTGCAGACACGCTGCTAATGCCAGGGACCACTTCAAACGGGACATCGACCCGGCTGAGCGCCAGGCATTCCTCACCGCCACGTCCGAAGATAAATGGGTCACCACCCTTAAGTCGTACAACCTGATATCCTTTCATTGCTTCGGATATCAGCTTGTTGTTTATATCGTTCTGGCTCACCGAAGGCCTGCTGGCTTTCTTGCCGACAGATATCTTACGGGCATCAGGACGTGTATAGTCGAGCAGTTCGGAACCTATCAGGCGGTCATAATAGATTACATCGGCCTCCTGAAGAAGGCGAACAGCTTTTACCGTGATCAGTTCAGGATCACCGGGCCCGGCACCCACAATGTGTACTTTTCCAATACGGCTTACCGGTATTCCCGTAGTATTGCTGCGCAACTCCACAACTTCCCCGCTGTTTTCATTCTGGCGAGACCGACTCCTTTCGAACGTGTTGCTATTTGAAAGCATGAATTTATACTACAATGTTAAAGATAAAAACTGGTATTTGAGAGCAATACAGGTTTAAAAAAAAGCCCGCAACCTGATGGGCAGCGGGCTTTGAAAAAAAAATTGAATGCGATTTTACTACTTTGTCGCGTACAAACCTCTACCGCTGCCTCCGAAGGGCATACAACACATCATCGTACAAAAACAATAACGGCTTGCAGTCATTACGTCCTATGTTGACAG
>SLQC01000185.1 GCA_007131625.1 Balneolales bacterium
CAAACGACAATTATATTCATACGATACTTCTCTATTATTACAGAATAACTAATATTTTAAACCATTCAAATTCATGATTAAAGCAACATTGCAATCGAATCCCAGGTTTTTAACAACTATTGAAACCGGAAATCATATTCAACTGCTCGATGAGCCTGTCTCTTTAGGAGGTAACAATCAGGGGCTTACACCGGTTCAATCTATCTATGCTGCACTCGCGGGGTGTATTTGTATGACCTTGCGTATCTATGCCGACGGAAAAAAAATGCCGCTTGATAAAATTGAGGTTGAAGTTAACGCGGTAAAAAAAACAATGAATAATAATGATGAGCGTCTGGTCGGTAACGAACAGATGATTGACAATGGAAAGGTCAGGTTGATTCATGCGAAGATTCGAGTTTCCGGCGATTTATCGGCTGAACAGGTGGACAAGCTGGATGACATAGCCGGCAAATGCCCGGTTCACAAGATGCTCAAGCATGGTTCCATAATTACACATGAAACATCCATCGCCCAAGGCTCGGTCACACAGGCGTATGTTTAAAAACCATGGATGCTCCCTGTGTCATTGTTAATCATAATTTTAACATATGCTCAGTGAAACGCGTAAGCGATATACCAATGGCAATATAATATTTTTACAAAGTGCTGCATCAGGGAGATACAAATCCGTACCAGTTACTGCCATTTTCAATATCAATTTCATCTGCGGGTATGACATCGGATGACTCGTGTACATCCATTAGATATTTCTTTATATCACTAGTTAATATTTGGATGGTATTGTGAATTAAATCGCTTTGGAAACCGCGTTCTCCCAATTGAATAACCATATTCATTGAAATGGTATATCCAAGCATTTTTCCCAGCATAACCTGTTTACGCTGGCTCATATTCGGATCTATTGAAAAGTCCAGGTATTTTTTTATGTGTTCTGAAGCTTTACGGGTCAATTCAAAGCCTAAAAGATATTCATACATGGACGACGATTTTGCCTTACGCATTTTCTTGAGTACAGAGTCGGCAATTTGTTGATAGAGAATGTCATTGGATCCCTCGAATATCTGAAACGAACGGCTGTCAATCGTTGCTCTTCCGGCCATATGATCCAGTTTATACCCATTGGCACCAACCAGTTGTAAAAATGATTGTGAGGCTTCCTGCATCATATCTGTTACTACTGATTTAATTGAGTTGGCCGATACATCTTCCAGGGAAAGGTCTTTTGACAGTGGCGCATTCTCACTGGTATATGCACACATTGCAGAACAGGATGTAAACCAGGACTGGATACGAGCGATCCGTTCTTTAACCTGGTCGTAATTGATCAGACTTTTACCTCCGACATTCCTAGTTTTAACATGTTCCATAGTGTCGTCAACAATACGCCGAATAAACCCCACAGCCATGCCAGGAAACTGCAACCTGCTGCGGTGCAGCATATCGAGCATAAGTTTTATGCCGGTCGATGCGGGAATCAACCGATGCTCTTCAGGAACAAATGAATTGATTTGATTTCGACCATATGGCAGCATGTAAAGTCCCAGATTATCGAAATAATCCTCCACTTCAACTCCAGGATTGCGTGTGTCATGTATAAAAAAGTCAATATCCCGCGCAAGTGATCCATCCGCCTTTTTCTCTCTGGCAGTCAACATCCAGTAGTCTGCCCAACCGGTAAGCCCAGCCCAATGCTTGGTACCCTTAATACGGTAGCCGTTCTGTTCCTGCTTATAATAAGTCTGCATATGGAGTGCATCTGATCCAAAATCGGGCTCAGTGATCATCAACCCACCCATTGCCTGTTCATTAGAAATTCGATGTAATACATTATTTGCAACCTCTGAGTCGGCATATCGGCATATAGGCTGGATAAAAAGTGCTCCATTAATGCCCATCATTAATGACAGTGGTAAGGATTCATATGACGATGCTTCAAGCATTCCCAGGCATTCTTTTGCATTGCCACCAAACCCACCGTATTCTGTCGGAATAAAAACATCAAGAGGTCTGCATTGCATGACATCTCTCATCAGCATCGGAGGGATTCCTCTCTGAAGACTGACCTTCCTGTGATTATGCGATTCCCGGAAAAGACGTTTCAAGACAGCTTTGTAATTCTGAATAAAGTCGAAAAAGTTTTTATACCGGGTGGAAGATTTGGATTTGTCTAGTTCCAAGGTGATTAAAGCTTTTAACTGAATTTGGATTGGTTTGTCATTATTACGTCATATTACACAAAATATTACACATACGAAACAAGTGGAGCTTTGGGTTTTAATTGAGTAGGAAGATAAGAGTATCTGGTAAAATATACTCTTATCTGTCCTCTCACACCACCGTACATACGGTTCCGTATACGGCGGTTCATGAAGCCCTTGAAAGTTTCAGGTGATGGTTGGTCAGATGAATGAGCTCCGGTGATTCAAAGAACATTGCCGGATACGCCTGATTCATATGACTGGATCCGGCATTCCATCATGGACCCCGGCCGGAACAAAATCCCGGAATCCTTATACAGATTTGATTAGTGATCCGATCGATTTGCTCTTACGGTTTTGACCTGCACATTTCACGAACATGAAAAACTGGAAGTCTATGTATTCCGAACCCGAACCGGGATTTTTAAATGTCGTTAACGAACTCATTTAAATTCTGCCGGCTTTGTGTTTTCCCAGTGTACCAAGGTGGAAGGTGCGACGCCGAACCGATCGTCCACAGGTATCCCATGGTGCAACAGAATCATCTTGATCAATGCATAATGGTGGATGGAGTGACTGAACAAATACATCAGCTCCCTTCCGAAGGAGGTGTCGAAATTCATTTCGCGGGTGTTGTCGTTGTTC
>SLQC01000118.1 GCA_007131625.1 Balneolales bacterium
ACTTACGGCACGGACACTGATTCCCTGGAGACAAGCTTTTTCGGAAGCTCTGGACGGCGAAAGGGTTAATAACAAAGGTGAACCGATTGAAGGGTTGCAGTTTGAGGACGGGGGTGGAATTACCATTAACCATCCGAGTCGTGCGGACTATAGCGAGTATTTGGAATTGCTCGATTTTGATGATCGGGTCCTGGGCATTGAAGTTTGGAATCAGCATTATGCCTTCGGGACACAGGAGGAGCCGCCACATGATCGTTATTACACACATTGGGACAACTTTCTGAGCACGGGACGTCGCGTGTACGGATTTGCCGTACAAGATCACCGCTTTCGGGGACGAGGACGAAGTGTGTTACTTGTGCCAAATCCGGATGACCGGACACGCGAAGAGAGAAAACGTGACGCGTTGCGTGCCTACCGTCAAGGCCAGTTTATTGCCGTAGTTGGAGCAATCGACACCGATGAGCAAGGAAATCCACTCTCCGCCAGTGATTATACCGATTTCCACTTCACAAGAATCGATCTGGATAAGTCGAGTGACGGAGAACCATTGGCTGTAAGGGTAAATGTCAGCGAAAATGACCCCATTAAAAGGCCAAATGTTCAAATTCGCTTTATCACCAATCGGGGGATGGAAAAAGTTGTCAATACAAATGAAGCACGATTTGAATTGCCTCGCGATGATGAGGGTTTGATCAATCGCAGATACGTACGGGTAGAAGCAATGGCCTTTCCAAATACCCACAATCAAGGTGAAGAATTGACCACAGACATGATAGCGCAATGGAACATTTATGATATCGCTAAAATACATGATTATCTTGGTGATGCTGGTGGTGGATTTCTGGAGTATGAAAGAGGTAATGAGCCAATTGGATTAGTAGATATGATTTTTGCTCAACCTATACGTATTATGAACCAATAAATCCTTACTATTTCCCCATATGAATCAAGTTCATTTTTTTTTTACGATTACTTGTTTGGAGCTCTGAAAAAAACATAGAATACTTTTATACATAGCAACTTATAGTTATTCTGAAAATTTCATAATCGTATTCCACTAACCTGATCAACTTCGACAGTTGAGATTATTATGGATCGAAATACTTTTGTCAAGCTTATTTCCGGAGGTTCAATAGGTACATACCTTTCAGGAGTTTCTTTAAATGCCCTGAATAGTCATGAACATAAATCCCGTCGCGACAAGCCGGTCACTATAAATTCTCGTCGGGAACTGTTCATTGATCACAAGTTAATTGAGGCACTCAACGGTCTGGAGTTACGATTACATACTCCGATACGTCAACCGCTGCCGAAGTCCCCCATACAGAGTGCTTATATGACTGTGATTAAGGACGGGGATCTTTACCGAGCATATTATCGGGATAACGATCCTGGTTACGATGGGCCGCCTTTCAGTGGTAATCCTGGAGAATTCACTGCCTACGCCGAGAGCCGCGATGGGCAAGAATGGACATACCCGAATCTTGGACAGTTCGAAATCAACGGCACACGGAATAACAATGCGACCCTGGCCGGTCAACCACCTTTCAGCCATAACTTTTCACCGTTCCTGGATACGAGACCGGGTGTAAATCCAGACGAACGTTATAAGGCCCTGGCGGGACATCCGCGGCGTGGTCGGCCCGACAGACCCGATATCCCCGACGGTTTGTACGCATTCGTATCGGGTGATGGAATCCGTTGGAACAGGGTCGGGTCAGAGCCGGTCATCCCCTATAACCCTGCGTGGTCCCACGCCTTTGATTCACAGAATGTGGCCTTCTGGTCGGAAGTGGAAGAGCAATATCTCTGTTACTTTCGTACATGGGAAACCCCGCATGGCCGCTTGAGGACGATCTCTCGAATAGAATCTCCCGATTTTCTGAATTGGGGGGAGGCGGCAGCCACAATACCTAACTTGCCGGAGGAGCATTTATACACAAGTCAGACATCTCCTTATTACCGGGCCCCTCACATCTACATTGCACTACCCACGCGCTTCTATGAACAAGATGCCAGTACGGATATCCTGTTCATGACCTCAAGGGCAGGTTCCAAATACTATGATCGTCTGTTCACAGAAGCTTTTATCCGGCCAGGACTCGACCCTGAACAGTGGCAAAACCGGGCGAATTATGCGGCGCTCAATGTAGTACCTACAGGACCTGCAGAAATGTCCATTTACCATCGCAGCGGACACCGATATGTGTTGCGAACCGACGGATTTGTTTCAGTACGAGCAAGTGCCGCCGAAGGGGAGCTGCTTACCAGGCCGGTGATATTTAACGGAAAAGAGTTGGAAATAAATTACAGCACGTCTGCAGGAGGAAAAATACAGGTGGAAATCCAGAGAGAAGGCGGTATCGCTGTACCGGGATTCCATCTGCAGGATTGTCCGGAAATTAAAGGTGACGAAATCGAGCGGAGAGTCAACTGGAAAGAGAACTCTGATCTGAGACAACTGAAAGGCAAACCAGTTCGAATACGCTTCGTGATGAAAGAATCTGATTTGTATTCCTTTCGGTTTACAAATCAGCAGGTATAATACACCTTGATGTTTTTATTCTATAAGCTTATTTGAGGCAGTTATTAGTTAGAAATTCAGAATGCAAACGAAAGCAGTAAACAGAACATAATGCCGATAAAACAAATAGGCTGCACAATTAAAAATCAACATAAACCGTAATTCACTTCGAATTATGCGTAATACCTAAATTGAGCGATTTTGCGGAAAAAAATAAGAAGATAGCTTGTGCATCTTCCTGATAATGCGTAATTTACAAGATATATAATCAAACAACAAAACATCACCATTCAGGTGCACA
>SLQC01000212.1 GCA_007131625.1 Balneolales bacterium
GGCATCAACTATGACGCTCTAGAGTTTGATGGACAGTGGAAGGATGTTGTAGAACAGCTGTCACCAGGCTTGCATGCTAATGTCCGGAGTCGGTTCGGTGGGCTTCTTCAATTGACCTTTGAGCCGAACATCCGGGATGCATGGTATGTTCGGGGCGTGTTGAATTCCGACCAGGGCACTATTGAACAGCACCGCAATATCAGTACGGCTAATGGTGACTGGATTGATCCTTTCACGAGTGGCCAAACAGGACAACTGGGCCGTTTTTCGTATAATCCATTGCTAAACCGCAACGATACATTCCAATATGCGTTCCAGGCCGGTGGACGCCATGCGTTTGATGTCATTAAAGTGGATTATCGGGTAGGCTGGGCACATAGCAGTGTTGACCGTAACCACTATGATTTTCTGTTTTCCAGAACCGGTTTGAATTATTCGGTGAATATGGAAGACCGAACCCGTCCCGAAATGTTGATCACTAATATCCGTTTGCTTGATGATGGTACGGTGGATCAGCGTACCATGAACTTTATATCGACCGATCGGCTGCGTGATGAGCACAATGAAGACCGTTATTCAGCTCGATTGGATCTTGAGGTTCCGATTGGAATGCTTTCTATCCGCATCGGGGGATCGGGTCTGTGGACTAACAAGGACCGCAATTATGAGCTGGCGCAACTGGCCACGCTGAGGACGTTCCATCTGCAACGGTTCAGTAAGTTGCCGCGCAGCTCGTTCGATGTGTTCGACCAATACTTTTTCCCCCCGGTCATTCACGTGGGTGACATTGCTCGTTACGTTGATACTACCCGGCCCGAGATGCGTCTGAATGAAGACGAAATGTTTCGCAATTCGTTCATTCAAAATTTTGGATCCAAAGAATCAATTTACGGGGGGTACGGTATGGGTACCCTTCAGATTTCCAGATTTGCATTTACCGGAGGTCTCCGGGTTGAGCTAACACGTGGCAGATATGATGGTCAAAGCGTAGAGTTTAATCGCTTTGAACGGTTTGAATCCGTAACGGATACCAGCCAAACAGTAGATCATCTCCACCTCTTTCCGCATGTGCAGATGGCAATAAACACGAGCGATCGGACTGTGGTTAAAATGGCCTTGACTCAATCCATGCGGCGTCAGGATTACACCATGCTTTCCCCGTATGAACTGACCATGGCGGTTGATACAACCCGGTTTAGAGGAAACCCTGATCTTGACCCTGTCTTGTCGAACAATCTGGATCTGATAGTCGAACATTATTTCCGGGATGTCGGTGTGATTACAGCCGGTGCCTTCTATAAAGAGATCAGAAATCTGCCATGGTTTCAGGAACAAATTGTTACCCGTTCAACTTTCCCACATCTGGTGATTCCGGGTGACGAGACCGTGGCTGTAACGGAAAGGACCTGGGTTAATAGCGATGAAAAAATTTCACTTTACGGAATAGAACTTTTTTGGCGGCAACATTTGCGCTTCCTTCCTGGTTTCCTTGGCCGAATTGGCGTAATGGCTAATTATACATATACCCATTCTGCCCGGGATAATATCCGGGATGGAGAGGAGCTGGCTCTTCGCTATCAGAGTCCACATGTGGTTAACGCTGCCCTGGATTATAACCATGGACGTTTTGCGGGGCAAATAACCTGGCACTGGTCAGACGCATACCTTTTCAGGGAAGCCGATGAGCGACGGCATGTGCCGGCAGTCAATCCGAATGAAACAATATATCTGGATTTGTACGAAGACGGCTGGATGGATCTGTCGGCCACTTTCGGCCTTCGTCTGTCTGATCAGTTTCGGTTTTGGGCTCATGCTTCGAATCTGTTGCCTTCAGAACGTATCCGATATGGGCATTCCAAAAGTCTGTATCCATTTGAGAGTGACTTGCGAGAAAGTATCCGCATATCTGCTGGCCTGCAGTTTTCGCTTTGAGATATTCAAAAAAAACCAAACGCAGCAAAAAGAAGGAAACAATACATCAACATTCAACAATAAAGCAGTGAAAAAAACAATGATACGACTTGTGGACATGATATACTTGACGTTCACGGTCATTCATTTCAACGGTGCAACCGGCTGCAGCCCGTAGCACTTAAACTCAAGCAAACAGGTGCATAACATGAAAATGAATGATTACACAAATCATAGCAAGAATCCAGAACAATGGTTCTGGAAGCATGTAGCGGTATTGCTTACTCTCCCGCTATTAGTGGCCTTGCCAGCTCGCAATGCAATCGGACAAGAGGTCTATGTGCCCGCATCGGATTCGCTTGCTCTTGTTGCTTTTTACAATTCGATGAGCGGTGAGCACTGGATAAACAATGGTGGCTGGTTGGTAGATCGGGTAGATACCTGGTTCGGCATTACTACAGAAAATGTAGGCACTGAAGAGGAGCCCGAGTGGCGGGTTGTAGAGATTGAGTTGAACAACAACATGACCATGCCCGGTTCCATTCCGCCCGAATTAGGAGACCTGGAGTACCTGTCGGATTTGGTGCTTCGAGGAGATCCAGCCCTTTTCGGGCCATGGCCGGATGAAATCGGGAAACTGCAAAATATTTTCGAGATACGTACCCAGGATACCAATATGTCCGGCGAAATACCGTGGGAAAAATTTGCCGAGACACCGATAAGACGCATTCGTCTGCAGGAAGCTCAACATCGCGGAGTGATTCCGGATGGCGTTTTCTCTCAAATGCCCCAATTGCAGCGTATTGAGATCAGCAATCAGTTCCTGTCTGGCAATTTTCCTTCCTCAGTTGTTGATCTTGTTAACCTGAGAAGATTCAGGCTGCAGGGAAATCTTCTTACAGGTACTATTCCGGATA
>SLQC01000069.1 GCA_007131625.1 Balneolales bacterium
AAAAGCGGGACTGGCGCGTATTCGAACATATTTATCAGGGCTTATTAACCTATTACGGCCATAGTCTGCGTTCGCATTCCAATGCGAAAGTTGTCGAGGAAGTTAAGGACAAAACCGTGCTTATGTCTATGTAGTTGACAGCAAAGGGCGCCCACAGAGTACCGTATCTATGAAAGATCTTTTGCGTACCGATCCCGGGAAACCCATTACCGAGATTGCTTCCAAAGATATAGTGGTCGTGCACGTGAATGACCATGCCATTGATGCGGCGCAACTGCTCAGAAACCGCCGGTACCAGATGATGCCGGTTACCGATGATGCAAATGTGCTCGTGGGTGTTCTGTTGCTTGATGACGCCATCGACATTCTCTCCGAAAACCTGGCTGACCAGTTCGTGCATATGGGTGCCGCCTCGGTTGACGAATCCTTTTACACCACTCCGGTCAATTCCGCAAAAAAACGTCTGCCCTGGATGGCAGGCAATGTTTTTCTGAACCTCGGTGCCGTGGCGGTAATTGCTTCTTATGAAGCTACCATTGAAGCTGTTGCCGCACTGGCAATATTCCTCCCGATGATTACCGACATGGGTGGTAATGTGGGAATTCAGGCACTCTCGGTATCCATCCGCAGTCTTGCGCTTGGTGAAGTGAGAATCAGCCAATACCTGAAAGCCGCACATAAGGAGATTATTGTCGGCCTGATCAACGGGCTTGCACTTGGATCTCTTTTCACGGTGATCGCGATCCTCCTGCAGGGGAATCCAGTGCTGGAATGGTTGCCGGTATTGCTTTGGGCTGTAATGTGCTGCTGGCCGGGATTATCGTAGGTACGCTACCGTTCATAATCAAGCGCTTTGACGGCGACCCGACTCTGGTGACCGGCCCGATTCTCACAACTATTACCGATATTACAGGGGTGAGTATCTATTTGGGACTGAGCACGTTGTTTTTGGCAAGTCTGATTGCGGTATGATACGCGTAAACATACTTGTATTTTTTCGAAATATTCAGGGCTCCCGCACCGAGCAGATGGATGCGGATTCCGATGAAATGATTTCAATCCGTGCAGTCGCAACGATTTCGAATGATGAAGTACATTGGATCGTTATTGCTGAATTGGATGCCGAGGAAGGAGGATTTGAAGAACAACAAGTTCTGGATGGCAATATTGCGCGTATTTTTTGATGTCACGATTGATTTGCCTGAAATTGAAGAGCTTCCCAGGGTTTACCAATCGTGTTGATTTAAGTGCCACGATTCACGTCGAATGGGATATTGAAACGGAAACCGGGTCAATCACCATTGGCGATGAAAGTTTCTGCTGGAATGAAGATAAAACGGGCGTGGGTTGCTGAAGTTTCGTGTCCAAGTGGACTCAGGACTTGCCCCCGCGTTCGGCAAGCCGCCGGTCCATTATTAATAACGCCGCTCCCTCATCGCCGGCCAGTTTCAACTGCTCAAGAATTTCGGTTACCGTATTCTCTTCTTCTACCTGTTCCTCAATGA
This sequence comes from Balneolales bacterium, assembly GCA_007131625.1. Classification (GTDB taxonomy): domain Bacteria; phylum Bacteroidota; class Rhodothermia; order Balneolales; family Natronogracilivirgulaceae; genus SLQC01. The sequence continues at coordinate 1,506 of SLQC01000069.1, forward strand.
ACCAGTGTAACATCACCTGGGCCGAATATTCATCTTCCTCCAGGGCGGTTTTGTACAGGCTGTGGATCAGTTTTGTGACTTTTTGTTCATTCTTCAGTGCTTCCACAAAAAGATCAGTAACCGATCTGAACATCTTTGGAGGTTTGTCAATTGGAAGTAATTCAACATCCGCATCCCTGTCGTGAAGAAATGAGTAAAATTTCATCGCATGCTCGTATTCTTCCTTACTCTGACTTTCCATCCAGCTTGCAAACCTATTGAAATTTATCGATTCACAATGAGATGCCATTGACAGATATAAATAAGCCAAATCAAGTTCATGCTTGATCTGTTCGTTTAATGCTTAATTGAGTTTTGCATTGGACATATGAGTTACACCTATTTGTAATATTGTTATGGTAACGGAATATCATCTTTGACAATAAACGTTATTACTTACTACTATTGTACAGTGAATCAATAGTACTGGAACAGACGATGCATCTGATCGGATTTAAGAATATCCAATACAGAGCGCATTGCAACAAAGGTTGTGTTTGACTCACCTAAGCATGCGATAACAGCCGCCGCACGTGCAAGTGAGCGACATCAAGAGAATACAGAAAATATTGCGGATGCCATTCGCGCACACGTGGTACTCTCCAACAAAATGTCAGCTTTTGAGTACGGTTGCGGAACTTGCCTGCTCAGCTTTGAACTCCGTGAAAAGATAGGTCTAATTACTTTAGCTGATAATTCGGAAGGAATGCTCGAAGTGCTACAAGATAAAATAAGAGCCGAGTCGGTCGATGATATGAAGCCGGTTAAACTTAATCTATCCACCGATCCGTTTCCGGACGAGCAGTATAATTTGGTCTATACGATGATGACTCTCCATCACATCCCGGATACCCGACATATACTCCGCCAATTTTATGCACTGCTAAATTCCGGCGGCTACCTGTGCATAACGGATCTCGATAAAGAAGATGGCTCCATTCACGGTCATGACGTTGCTAATGTGCACAAAGGCTTTGATCGGAAGGAGCTGGCAAGTTTGGCGGAAAGAAAACCTGCCGACCGAGGTGAAGGTCATTAACACTATCGGGTCAACCTGTTGATCATTCCATTAAATATTAAGTAATGAAAGGGCAGGATCATATACCAGTAAGTCCTCCCCCACAATCCTTTTGGCCTGAAGGTTGCCTCCTGGAACAGCTTGTTATCAGCGATACGGAATTCAAGCCACGCTTCTCCGGGTAATTTCATTTCAGCATACAGCAACAGCCGCTTTTCCTCTTTATCTGCCAACAGAACCCGCCAAAAATCAAGCGTGTC